>JASHUH010000064.1 GCA_030040115.1 Acidobacteriaceae bacterium
GAGGGCGACCGCGTCCTTTCGCCCCTCAAAGTGCTTTTCAAACGCTTCAAACCACTGCGCCGCCCGTTCGAAGGGGTATACCCAGGCCAGGTGACAGCAGCCAACAGCGGCACCTTGATCAGAATCGATGCTTTACAAGAGATTGGTGGATTCTGTGAGGATTTCTGGCTCGATTTCTCTGATGTGGTCATGTTTCACCTGCTCCACCAGCATGGCAAGCAGGTTTACGTTGCCGGCGATTTGCTGCTGAAGCACAAAATCACCGTCATCGATTTTGAAAATTCGGTGTCACCCGAGCGCTATGCCAGCATGATTGCTGCCGAAGGCGCATATTGGGACACGTACGGGACCATTGCCCAACGGGCCTTTCACGCCCTGCGCGTTTTTGACCGCGCCATCCGCCATAAGCGGCGCTTTCACAATTCGGCATTCGCCAAGATTGCGCTCGGAGAATTTTTAAGACGTTTCTTCCTCACCAGGAAACAACGATTAAGGCGGTGGAAATTGCAATCTCTTCAACGAGACATTCCGAGGCATCCTTCTCATACTGCCGCTGATCGAGACTGAACGTCTTCCCGCCCACGGCCCTGGCGAGCGATTGGGTTCAATATCGGTATACACCATCGAAGGCGTGCCATCCTTCACCGTGGCGCAAGGCGATATCGTGTATGCGCCTTCGACGCGTTGGCATCAGATGCTTTCCGTGGGCGACGGCCCGGCCTGCCGGCCGACCATGACGCCGTTTCCCGACGGAAACCACTTATTTGATCCGCCGCACGACGCAGCGAGCGGAAAATAGACAGAAATCCATTCCGTGCATTCTGCTGGAAATTGCGCTGACGGCTCATCGGCCGGTGTCGCTCGCCTTCGCTGGACGATCGCCACCCGCCCTTCAATCCGCGGCTACGCAGCGATGCCGGCGCCATGTGCCCCATAGTGCATCGTCCGTCGCATCGACACCACTGCCGCGTCCTCGTGGTTCTGTTCATGCGATGGGGAATTCTGCGTCAAGCCGCCTGTAACCGGCCTGGATTGAAATGTATACAAAAGATTACACCTCCCCTGCGCCAATCTACCTGCAACTTATTGATTACTAAAGGGGGGCGCCTTCTTGAAGAATGGTTATTCGCTTGCTTCAAGCTCCTTATGGAGTGGTTTGCCGAGCAAGACTCCTGGGCGGCAGCCGACGAAACAGGATGAAAGTTCTGTCTACCTTGTAGGGGGGAGGCCATAGTGGACCAGTCCCAAACGATGGGAACAAGTAGCGGCGCTCAACTGGAAACCCGGCGTCTCCTTCACCTCATTTTGCTTTTTCTGGTAGGCCTGGCGTGGGCCATCGTCCTTCGTCTATGGGCGCCGCACTTGGCGGTTGACCCTCGCTTCAATTCGTTGCTGATTTTCGTTGCCGGCGCCGCTGCCGCAGTCCTGGTGCTTCGCCTGATGGCGCAGCGCGAGCGCCGCGTGGCCCTGCAACTGGTGGTCAGTGAGATTGTGGGCGAAAGCTCGTCCCCTGAGATCGCAACCATGCGTATTCTCGAGGCCCTCTGCGTCTCCCAGGGGTGGGACGCGGCCCTCCGATGGGAGGTCAATGAGGAGAAGAACCGGCTGGAATTCTGCTCTGGCTGGGGGGCTCCGGGCCGGCACGCGGACACCATTTTCCCGGAGAGCATTGGGCTCACGCTCACCGACGCCGTCGATCTGCCGGGAAAGGTCTGGCAGGATGGCCGCCCGGTATGGGTTACCGACCTCACCTCACTGCCCCATAGCCCGCGCGCTCAGGCCGCCGGGCGCCACGGAATGGTCTCCGCATGTGCGATCCCCGTGCGGGTGGGCAACAAGGTGCTGGGCGTTCTCGAATTTTATTGCCATTTCTGCCTGCGCGAAAATCGCGAGGCCATGGCAGCCGTCGAAACGGTGGCCTCCTCGCTGGGACAGATGCTGGCCCGCTCCCAGGAACGCGACCGGTCCGAGAAACTCTACCGTCAGCAGCAGATCCTGCTCGACTCGGTTGCCGACGGCATCTGCGGCCTGGATAGCCACGGCCTGGTCAGCTTCGCCAACCCGGCCGCCGCCCGCCTGCTTGGCGCATCGGCGCCCAGCCTCATCGGCAAGCCGGTGCATGCGCTGCTGCACGGCTCCGCGCCCTCCAATGCGCAGTGCGCAGAGAACTGCGCCTTGCGGTGCGCCATCGGACGGCCGGAGGCCAACTCCGGCGAGGACACCATCTTCCGCGGCGATGGTAGTTCCTTCCCGGTCGAATATGCCCTGACCCCCATCCTCGATCAAGAGCGCTTTTCCGCGTCCGTGCTCAGCTTTCGTGACATCAGCCATCGCAATGCCCTCGACCGCCTCAAGAACGAGTTCATCTCCACCGTCAGCCACGAGTTGCGCACCCCCCTCACCTCCATCCGCGGGGCCCTGGGCCTGCTCTCTCTGGATATTCAGAGCCGGATGAGCGAGAAGACGGCAAACCTGCTCCGCATTGCCCTCGCCAACTCCGACCGCCTCATGTCCCTGATCAACGACATTCTCGATCTGGAACGTCTCCAGAGCGGCCTCGAACCCCTCACCTTCCAACCTGTCCAGTTGGCCGAGATCGTCCGCCAAGCCATCGACGGCATGCGGCCGGTCGCGGACGCCGCCGGCGTGCAGTTTATCCACGACCCGACCGAAGTGGAGATCGCCGCCAACCCCGGGCGCCTGGTCCAGGTGCTCACCAATCTGCTCTCCAACGCCGTCAAGTTTTCTCCGCCCAACTCTACCATCTTCATCATGTTGCGCCCCGACTCGAACGGCGTTACCCTCTCCGTCACCGACCATGGCCGCGGCATTCCCGCCGATAAACTGGAATCCATCTTCGGCCGCTTCCAGCAGGTAGACGCCTCGGATTCCCGCCAGAAAGGGGGAACCGGCCTGGGCCTGGCGATCTGTCGCAACATCGTCGAGCAGCATGCCGGCCGCATCTGGGCGGAGCGCAATTCCGTCCGCGGCTCAACGTTTCGCGTCTTCTTGCCCTACCATCCGGTCCCGCTCGAAACGCCGCCTAACAATTGGGAAAAGCCAGCCAATCAGGGCGAGCTCGTGGCGGCCTGCGCCGGCCCCGACTCGCGGCCGCAACCGAAGCAGGCATGGGATCTGGTCAACTGACCCGCCCCTACAATCGAGAGTCAGGCAACAGATGATTTCCGGATGGTCATTCGCCCGCCACATCGGAAAACACTGGCCCTGTTGAGCCATAACCTGTCAAAAACCGCTGGATATTCACGGTTCCCAAAGAAGACCTTCTCAAGCGGGAGGCAAAAGAGAAACGAGCCAAGGAACAGAAGAAACGCCAGAAGTCGGCTCACACAGCCTAACGGCGGAGAGCTAAAAACGCGGGCCATTGGGGGAAGACGGCCCGCAGTTGGGTGTTGCCTGTTCGATTACCTTAATAAACCTTTTTGCAATTGGCTACGTTACTTAAGTCGTAGGACTGGCCGCCTTACAGTTGTATTTTGTCAAGTATGTTTATGCCCCGTAAACCTTGAGTGCAAAGCGGTTGCTCACCGGCAGTCATAGAGGAGGGGGGAGCAGGAAAATCGCCCCCAATCGAGCTTCTCGGAAAGCAGTCCCCTCACCCAGAAAATTCAGGGGGACGCAGGGATGGCCGTTCCGGTTATGTTCCGGTTATATTGATATGCTGTAAGTTCCGTTCAGGCTCGCAACGTGCCTTGAAGCCTCTCATTGGGCATGTGGGACCTGTGCGGGCCGGGGAGAATTTCCTCATGGCTGGTAGGGGATTTCCCTTATCCAGCGTCTAAACTCGACAGAGTGACGCCACCACTCCTCACGCGGTTTTAAGAACCAGCCGCGGCGGAGACGAAAGGGAAGAAATGAGCGAACTGGATGATGCCCCCCGAACCTATTCGGGGGCGCTACTGGCAGTTATTGCCGTATCGCTGCTGGCCGCAATAGCCGGCCTGATCTGGTGCTCCACGTTGGGCAGCCGCCTCAGCACCCAGCAGGCGGAACTCGCCGACGCCAACCAGCAAAATGCAAAATTGGCCGCCGATCTGCGCGAAACCGACGCTCGCCTGCGCGTCACCACCGACGAGCTGGGCCGGTCCCTGGGCCTCACGCAAAAACAACTCGATCAGCGCGCCCAAGAACTGGTTCGCCGCGAGCAGGCCGAGGAAGCCAGCACCAAGCAGCTCGCCAGCGCGCAGCAACAGACCGCGCAGCAGGTGACCGCGGTGTCGAGCGACCTCACCAACGTCAAGACCGATGTGGGCGGCGTAAAGACCGACGTGGCCAAAACCCAAAACGATCTGGCCAGCGCTGTGAGCCAACTGAAGTCGATGCGCGGCGACTTGACCGACACCCAGAGCCTCATCGCCCGCAATCATGACGAGCTGGTGCTGCTCGAGCACCGGGGCGACCGCAATTATTACGAGTTCACTCTCAACAAAGGCAGGAAGAAGCCCGTCGGCACCGTCAGCATGG
>JASHUH010000008.1 GCA_030040115.1 Acidobacteriaceae bacterium
GACCATTATGAAGTCCGCCACTGGCAGGGCTGGCGCCGCCACATTACCCTGGCCATGCTGGCTTTGGCAGCGCTCACCGTATTGCGCGCCCGAGAGAAAAAAACTTTCTCGCTGCCGGGTCCCTCTCAGCGTACCGGAAATCCGGCATTTGCTCGCTTCCGTGCTGCGCGGCGGCTGGCAAAGCCTGGAGCATCTGCTGCACTGGTCTGACTGGCGGCGACGACATCAATTCCTCGCCCAATTCTTCCACTACCGGAAAGAAACGGTTTGGAGCCTTGGTACTTAATTACAACTGTAGTATTAAGAACTTCATATGGCGTTGGATGATCTGGGCTGTAGTGATTCGGCTCGATACGGGTAGCCAGCATCGGCTTTCAGGCACGAAGAACAGCGCGAACAGAAACAGCAGCGATGGCGCAAACGCCGAAGCGATCATCCAACGCCAATTCTGGTCGCCGATTCCCGCCAGCAGCCATCCTACCAAGTAGGAAACGAGTATCCCTGTGACGATGGCGAACTGATTCAATCCGACAAGGAATCCACGGATCGCAGCGGACGAAATCTCAGCGATGTAAAGCGGCGATTGCATCGATGCGACTCCGATCGCAACGCGAGCCACAATACGAGCGGCACAGAACTGCGCCAGCATGTTCGGCAAAGCTGTAATCAGCGATGAAAATGCAAACAGGGCGACCGCCGCGGATAGGACACACCGCCGACCCGGCCGGTCGCTGAGGGCGCCGGGAATGCTCGCACCTAGCACGCAGCCGAACAACAGGCTGCTGGCGGCAATTTCGGTCCGCACTTCCGTCCAGTGGAATTGCCGCCTCAAAAAGACGATGGCGCCGTTAATGATCGCAGTATCGAACCCGAACAGCAACCCGCCCAGAGCTGCAACGGACGCGATCCGATAGGCATACATCGGTTTTCGACACCGGCGGGATCGGCCTGCTTCGTTGCTATAGGGAATGCAGGCGTTTTCTTCCATCGCCTGTCCTAAGATTCCATTACCGAGCACGAGTGGATTACGGCGAACATGGCATCGCCTTGACAGCGGCGTCAAGGTTTTCACAGTTATTTCGAATGTCAATGCAGAAGGGCATCTGTTCCGCGTAGAATGGTTCACGTTCTCGAAGGCGGAGGGGCGCCGCCAGTAAGTACAGGGAAACCGTCAAAGGAATCTTTGAGAAGGGGCCAAAGGATAAGAATTCCGGTAGTAGTATTCTGGGACGTCACCGGAAGTTTAGGCCAGATACCACCGTTTTTAGAGGAGCCATGACCGAGTCTCCATTTGCGCGAGGCGCAAGATACTTGTGCAGAAAGTTGTCGCGACACTATATCCCGGTGGTGCACACTGAGATAAGCGCCAAGATTAAGACCGATCGTACGCCAGTCACCGATCTTGACCAATACGCACTGGAAAGCTTCCGACGTCTGATCGAAACCCACTTCCCGGGCCAACGCACCATCGGCGAGGAGGATCTCCGGTCTCCAGACGAACTCCGTCAGCTTATGCTAGTTATGATTGAACCGCAATGGTCCATCGATGGACTCGACGGAACGTGGCACTTCCAGGCAGGGACTAACAGCTATGGAGCGGCGATCGCACGCAGACTTGGCAGCTGGGTTGAGGAGGCAATCATTTTCCGGCCGATAGATTGGGCGCTGCACAGAAGCGGCTTCTTCTGGGCCGCCCGGGGAAAAGGAGCTTGGGAGTGGTGCAGCTGCACAAAATGCGGCGGTACATACAACCGCTTACGCACCGCAAAACACAACCACCGCCGGCTTGTCGTGATGTTGGAGGGCTCCAGCAGAGAATTCTGGAACAATGCGGCTCTCGCAAATATCGGGAAGACGCTCACGACGCGCCCCAGCCTCTCAAGCTGCATCGCCGCCACCACGGTGGCGCGTGGCAATGCGGAGGCAAGGGCTGTGGTCACCGCGCGACAGAACCCGTGGGATGGCTGGCCAATCGCGCTCTTCATTGACGAAGCGGGTGGTGTGGTGACGGATCATGCCGGCAAACCTTACTCGGCGCACGATTGCAGCAACCTGGTCGCCGCAGCAAATCGCGAGGATCACGCGGCGATTCTTCGGATTATGGAAGGAGGCGCCGCATAAAGAATCCCGCCTTGGTTGCCCTTTGCGGCCCTGCTCCTGCGGGCAAGGGCAAGACGGTAGCGTCGAGTTTCGCGCCGCCAGAAATTTTGGTTGTGAGAAAAAGCTGTTGATGTGCCCACATCTGTGACGATCGACACAAGCTTTTACTCTCCACTCTGATTACATTAGTTTCTCCACAGTTTTTGGAGCTAGTAAGTTTTCTTCCTTCTTCCCATTTGTCGTCGGACGCGCCCCAGCAAGCTGTGGAAGACCCTGAGGGAGTGTGTCGGTTGCCAGAGCTCTCGCCACGGCCCTAGCCTTGCCTGTCGCAAAAAGGCGGGTTCCCGCCGACGCATTCAACAAGTTTCCCAGGCCCGCGCGGTTTCCCGAGCGTTAGTCACCACTGCATTCGCGTGGGGCGAAGCTCGTGTCTTCGGCCCAATTCAAGCGGAGTTCGGTACGGCTGCCCCGTGGGCAGGGGCTGAGCCTGCGGCGCCCGATATCGAATCCCGGAAAGGATTCGATTCATGGCCCAACGGGAGATCGTGGTTTTAAGCGCAGTGCGCACCGCCATCGGAAAGTTCGGAGGCGCGCTCAAAGAGGTTCCACCAACCGAGATGGCCGCCAGGGTTCTGTCATGCGCTCTGAAGCGATCGGGCGTGCCGGCCGGGGATATCGGTCAGGTGGTTTTCGGCAACGTGATCCACACCGAACAAAAAGACATGTACCTTGCCCGGGTGGCCGCCGTATGCGGAGGGCTGCCGGTGGAAACGCCGGCGCTCAACGTCAATCGCCTCTGCGGGAGCGGCTTACAGGCCGTCCTGAACGGCGCGCAGGCCATCCTCCACGAGGATTGCGACGCGGCCATTTGCGGCGGCGTGGAATCGATGAGCCGGGCGCCCTATTGGCTGCCGGCCATGCGCTGGGGCGCTCGGCTCAACGACGCCACGGCGGTGGATGCCCTGGTGGCCGCGGTCACCGATCCCTTCGACCAAGTCCACATGGGCATCACCGCGGAAAATGTGGCCCGCCGCTGGGGCGTCTCACGGCAAGACCAGGACGAACTGGCGGTGGAGAGCCATCGGCGGGCGGTCGCGGCCATCCAGGCGGGAATCTTCAACGAGCAGATTGTTCCCATCGAAGTAAAGGTTAAGGGCGGGACTTCCCAGTTATCGGTCGATGAGTCGCCCCGCGCCGACGCAACCCGGGAAAACCTGGCCAAGCTTAAACCCGTCTTCGATCCGGAAGGAACGGTGACCGCAGGCAATGCTTCCAGCATCAACGATGGCGCCGCGGCCCTGGTCCTGATGGAAC
>JASHUH010000065.1 GCA_030040115.1 Acidobacteriaceae bacterium
GCCTCGACTGCGTTGTTGAGCGCCACCAGCGGCGAAACGCTGCTCTCCGGCAACGGCGCTGCGGCCCCGATCACCGGCTCCGCGCCGCTCATCGCCGCGCGCGCCACATTATCGTGAATCAAAAAGCCGCCCGCGCACAGGATCGTCGCCAGGACGCCCGCAGGAGCGGCTATCTTTTTCGCCTTTCTTACTAAAGAATTAGTTGACACGGACATGGTTTACCTCGCCTTCGGTTTGGAAGTTGGTTTTACAGTTGAATCACCAGCCAGCCGTTCCTGACAGGGAACGCGCCCGGCTGCAATGGAATGGAATTCGCAAGAGGAGGGGCGGAATAAATCCTCAAAATCAAGCGGGTCACCGTGATCCGGCTTCCCTGAGCGGCGTTCGGCTGAATTTGATCCGCAGGAGCTCGATATGCAGGATCTTGATCCGCATCTGAGGACTGCGCAGTGACTGCTCCTGGTGCGGTCGCAGTTCCGGAACCGGTCGCAAGCGCCTCCTGATAAGTCACCTCATAAAGAGCCTGCCCGTCCTGCCCCGAAACTTGATCCGAAACCATCGGCGTGACTTCATTCCTCGCGCCAATGGTTTCCACTGCCCGCCAGGTGGTCAAGACCGCCCATTGCCGCCCTTCCGGCTGCGCCGTTTCGGTCTTCAGCGGCTCCTCGCGCGGCGCTGCCAAGGCGGCCTCTGCCTCTTCGCGCCTCGGCCGAATCACCCTAGCCGTTTTCCCCGCCGTCCGCCGCGCCGGGAACCGTCCCATCCTCGCCATCTCGCCGCCGCTCGAAGGCATCTCCGCCACGGTGTTTACGGCCCGGAACCCCGATCCCGTTTCACCGGCCGGCGTATCGCCGCCCACTAAGTCGGAAGGGGCTCGGAAATGCGGCGCTTCCGGCGCCAAATCCTGCGCCGTCAGCCGTGGCTCAGGCACAAAAGCCACCAGTTGCGGGTAGCGCGCCAGTTCCACCGATCCGGCGACCACCCCGCACCCCAAACTGCCCACCAGCGCCAGCGACATCCACGGGCTCAAACCTTGCCCGCGTCGCAAAATCCGATGCACCCGCTCCACCAGTTCCGGCCGCCGGCGCCACGCGCCCAGCGAAAGCGCCTCCGCGCGCCGGGCCAGTCTACGCTCCATCCGCCGCTCAGCCAGGCTGGCCAGGCAGGCCGCATACGCGCGCGGAGCTCGCGTCCAACGCACCACGCCTTCGTCACAAGCCATCTCGCGCTCGCGGCACAGCCGCCGCTCCATCCACGCCAGTGCCGGGTTCAGCGGAAACACCACCAGGCACATCTTCTGCGCCAGGTTCGTCCAGTCATCGCGCCGCCGCAGATGCTCCGCCTCATGCAGCACCACCTGCTCCAGTTCCTTCGCCGTCAGCCGCTCCAGCAACCATTCGGGAATGAGAATGCGCGGCCTGAAGAATCCGATCACGCTGGGCCGGTCAAGCTCCTTCGTGGTGCAAACCTCAACCCCTCTGCCGCACCGCGCGACGAACCCCGCCGCCCATGCGCTCGCCAGTTCGTTCCTCTCCAGCGGCGTCGCTCGCTTCCACAACCGGCGCAGCCGCCAGGAGTGAATCCCCAAATCCACCGCCCGCGCCGCCGACGCCGCCATCCACACCGCCCCAATCACCAGGCTCCAGCCCATCCCCAAGTCGAACCACGGCCCGGGCGCAGCCACCACGCCTTGAGCAACGCTCCCCGGCTCATCCCCGCGGAGCGCCAGCAACAGAGGCAAAAAAGGAAGCGCCGTCACTGCCGCAAACCCCGCTGCCCACCCCGCAAACTGCTGCGCTGCCGAAGCGCGCGGCACCAGCCGCAGGCAAACCCCGAGCCCGCACGCCAGCACCGCGCTTTGCCACAGCGCCGTCACCGCCATCGGCGCCACCGTCTGCGAAAACGCCCGGAACGCCACCAGCCACTGGCTGGCGTGCGCAGCATTGGCCACGAGATCGAATCCCATCCTCTACTCCTCCGTCCCGTCCTGAAGCGTCCCTTTTTGCACCCTTTTGCCCATCGGGTGCCGGTCTCCGCCGGTCTCCTCACCCGGCCCCGCTTCCCGGATGGCCTCCTTCAGCCGCTCCAGCTCCTCCGCGCTGATTTCCTGGTCGGCGAGCAGCGACAACAGCAGCCGTTCCCGCGAATCCCCAAAGAACCTCTTCAGCACGTGCCGCACCTCGCTCCGGCTCGCTTCCTCTTCGGCCACGCACGGCCGGTAGATAAACGCCCGCCCTTCCTGTCGATGCTCCACGTAGCCCTTTTGCTCCAGGATTCGGATCGTGGTCAGCACCGAGTTGTACGCCAGCATTTCCCCCTCCGGCATCGCCGCCACCAGGTCCGTCACGGCCGACTCACCCCTCCGCCACAAAATTTTCATCAGCCTCAATTCGGCCTCGGTCAGCGTGTTGGACTTCTTCGGCGGCATCGCAACTCTTTGATATTTAATAGCTTCCGTTGGGATCCCGGCTCTCGGGGCCCCACTTCCTCACACATCATAGACGACCAACTAAAGGATTAGTTAGCAGTCGACTTCAAATTTTGCTGCATAGGGAGCTCAGTTGACGGGGCGGATTGCCCATCATGCGCGAAAGCAGGGTTGCCCATCATGGGCGAAAGCAGTGGAGAAATCGACTCTAGTGGCCTATCCCGCATCATATTTTGCAATGCTTTGAAAGGGCACGGCTTCAGCCGTGCCGCAAATGGCAAGAAAAGGAGCGCGGCTTTGGCCGCTGCGGGATGCCTTTTCGAGAGCTGCATTGCAAAGAATGAGGAAGGACAACACTCTAGCGGCCCTTAAACTTTCCGAAGCGCCTCGGTGGTCTTGGAGCCGGAGGGCTAAAACAATCGAGACGCCATTCTGAGAATGCGCCGGTCATTCCTTTAACCTGGGTTTCAACGATTTTCCGCAGGTCATCGGCAGGCGCGATCGCTCTCAGATTGAGTGTGAGTTCATGAATGCGGCTTGGCTCCGCGTCAAAATCGCCTTCCGCCAGCGGGGCTTCGCCGTTGGCGGTTGTGGCCGTCTTGATCCATCCGGTCGGGCAGCGGTCGAGCAGCTTCAAGTGAGCCATTTGCATTCCGGCTGCAGCCATCTCTCGATGCAGCCCTTCCGCTAACGATCCGGCAACAAACGCTGGCGGCACGGGCAAAACCGGCTCATAGCGCGTGCTCAGGTTGAGCCATGCCAACGCCGCTTCGGCGCGCGCATAGCGGTCGTAATCAAGCTCCAGGCTGCTGCCGCCCACAATCTGCCTCTCCGCCAGCACCTGGCCGAGCCACTCTTCGACTCCTGCGCCGGTCCGGGCGCTCACCTGCAACGCATTGACGCCCGGAATTCCCCGAGTCATCGGATGCCGGTCGGCCTTCGTCAGGCAAATCAGATCGGCTTCTTCGACTTGTTTGCGGAACAGGAATTCGACATCGGCGTCGGCCTTCCCGCTCAGCACTTCGGTCAGCCGCGCCGGATCGACTAACACAGTCAGTGGCGCCACCCGGTAGCTCGCGAAATCCTCGAGCAGAGGCCGCAGCACCGTAGCGGCCAGATCGGTGCAACTGCCCACCGGTTCGGCAAAGACGATTTCGGGCGCGTGGGCGCGCAACTGTTCCAGTGCGGAGAGAACATCGGGGAATTTGCAACAAAAGCATCCGCCCGTCACCTCGCCTGCAGCGATGCCCGCCGCTTCGGCAAGGCGCGTATCCACGAGGTCGGTTCCCTGATCGTTGAGGATGATGGCGCAACGCCGGCCGCGCTTCTCCAGAATGCTGCAGGCCGCAAGAATGAGACTCGTTTTTCCGGCGCCGAGGAATCCTCCCACCAGAACCATCCACGGCCGCCATTCGGACTTGCCCCAGTTCATGCGCCGACCTCGATCTGAAGCGTCTCTCCGGAGGCGAGACTCAGCGGAGCATCCAGGTTCACCACCACCGTCTTGCTTCGCGATTCCACTGCGCCGGCGAGAACGGCGTTCCCGTGCCGGATGACTGCCTTGTTTCCTTTCGCGGTGATCTCCAGAGAGCGGCAACTGAGATTGCCCTCGATCACTTTCAGGCTGAAATGCCCGGCGGCCGGCTGGTTGCGGTACGAAAATGTCCCCCAGCCGGTTCCGGTCGCCCAGAAGCAGTCGAAGCGATCGTGCGGAAGACGCGGCACAGCGACCAGCGACGCCTGAGCGCCATCATAGGCGAAACCGCTCAGCGCCAGCACCGTCGACCACGAGGACATCGCGCGAGCATAGTGGTGTCCGCATTCGGCTTCGTCCCAGGGATTGCGTTTCTCCCCGTCGTAGCGCATACGCGTGTTGCGCACGCATTCGAGACCCTCTTCGACCATGCCCCAATGGATCATCAATGCAGCCAGAGTGTACTCCAGCCCGGTCCACGCCTCGGAGTAGTAAGGAAACGGGATGCGCGGGCGCTGCGCCCTTCCGTAATCGCAGACCACGACGGCGGCTTCATCGTTGAGCGCATAAGTACGCGCGACGTTTTCGTGAGTCACCAGGGTTGCCTTCGCGTTATAGCGATCGATCGACTGAAGCGTCTTGCGAATGTGTTCCGGCGCGACCAGGGCGCCGAGATTGCCGGCATCCGCAACATATTGTCCTACCAGTTGATCGATGAGGCAGCCGTCGCCGACCTGGTATTCCGGTTTCTCGGTGTCCTCGGCGCCCATGCCTCCGCGCAGGCTGGCCGCGATTTCCGTCGCTGGGATTCCGCGGATCTTTTGAACATAGTACTCGCCATTGAACAGATTGGCCTCGATCCAGTCCCTGCCGCGCTCGTACAGGTTTTGATAATCGCGGGCCGCTTGCCTGTCGCCGGCGGCCTCCGCCATTTCCGCACCCGCGCGCAGCGCGGCCAGGTAATAGATGCTGCACATGGGATTGGGCCCGTAGAACTCAACGTCATACGTGTTGTGCTGCACACCGTCCAGAACGCCCCTCCGGCTGCTGTCCCATCCGCCCGGAACCCAGGCAAATTCGATGGCCCTCTGGATGCGCGGCCACAGACCGCGCAACCATTCCAGATCCCCGGAAAGTTTCCAATCCAGCCATGCGTGCACGATCTGGCCCATCTGGCCGTCCGCGGCGGCATTGGTCGAGCGCGCCTTGCCATCCGGCAGCAGTTGGCGAAAATGCATCGCTCCCGCCTCGTCCATCGAATAGCCAAAAGCGCTCTTGCGCAGCGACCGCGCAAAGGCGGGAAACAGAAATGGCGTCACCGTTTCGTAGTTCCACACGTGCGTGCAGTTGCCAAAACAGCACCCCGATGTGTTCCCACTGCCTTCGAACGCATGAAACTCTCCGTCCGCGGTTCGAAAGCAGGTCGTGGTCGCCAGCGTGGACAAATTGGCGCTGGCCGCGTCTTTCACTTGAGCCGGCAAAGAGCTCTCGGCAATCGCAGCGGCAAACGATTTGGTGCGCGACTCGAGGCTCTCCCAGTTGGCGGCGGCGTAAGCGGCTGCCTGCCACGCATCGCTGAAGCGCGTTGCGTAGTGATTGCCAATGATCGCGCCCCCTTCACCGGGCGGCGCATCCCATCCACACCACTCCGGCGTGCGATTGGGAAAGCACCACCCCAGCATGAAAGGAAAACTCGCTTCCTGGCCGGGTGCGATGGTGGCCTGCAGACAAATCACACCCACCTCGTTGTGGGGATCGGGTTGCGCGGAAAGCTGGCCGCCCTTCGAGAACTGGTCCCAGAACAGCAGCGGCGCGTTCCACCATCGCCCTTGCGGCCAGCCGATCCAGTGCGAAACCTGCGTTCCCGGACTGAATAATGCTGTCAGTGCGATGCTGCCGCTCATCGGATTGCCCGATGGGATACCAGGGTTGGTCATCAGAAGTCCAGCCAGATTCTGCTCTGTCCTGTATTCGTTTCTTCGCTGATCGGCCGATGGACCGAGGGCCGCGGACACCACCGGATTTTCCATCGAGAAGGCGATGCTCACCCGAGCCGTTGTGCTGCCGGGATTCCGAGCGCGGTAATGCAGCATGGCCACCGGCAAACCGGAAGCCTCGCCATCGTGCGGAATAAAAGGAGAGAAGGCTTCGAGTTGCACGTTCACCGGAACATGGCGGTCGCCAAACTCGATGCGCGCGAGCGGATACGCGCCGATGAACGTGGCCGATTCCAGCCTGCTGAGGCCCGGCGCATTGTCGGCGCCGAGCCCATCCGGCCCTTCATAGGGCGGCTGTATGCGCGATTCAAGAACCCGCGCCACGGGAGCGTCGTCGCCAGCCTGCGCCCAGATCGAAGCCAAGGCATAGCGTGGCCGAAAGCCTTGATTCGGCCGGTTGAAGATCTCCCAATCGCGCAGTTGGCCGCGGCCGCCAAGGCTGATGCTGCCGGCCGCCACACCCCCCAAAGGGAATGCGATCATGCGTAAATGACGGCCTTCAAACCGTCGTGGATACTCCTCCTCATGCCGCGCGGGAGTATTCTTTTCGGCGTGCTCTACGGCTGTCTCTTGCACCGCGGAAGGCCAATGCCCGGCTTGCGTCGCCACGCTCAGGGCGCCCGCAGCTTGTTTGAGAAAATCGCGCCGGTCGCTTTTGAAGCTCTCCGTCATACTGTCCCTTCGTAGCTGAATATCTTCGCGGCGTTCCCTGTGCTTGCACCCAAAACCCTCTCGAAGCCGCCTGCTTGATTGCACGCCTGTCGCGGACCGTGATCCGGAAACCATGCCCTGCAACGGCACATATCCCGACAGAGGAACAATATACCGCTACGCGACGCTGCCTGTCCGCCGCGCCATCCAACCGGAATCGACCTGGGAGCTTCTTTGCACAAGCTGATCCCGGGCCGGCCGCAGTCCAGGAAAGAGCGGAATCGCGCCAATCCATCAGGCGCTTGCGCGGCGGTTGCGCCTCCACGCCACGGTCAAAAATCGGTATGGAAGCGCGCCGACGAGACGTCGACGGGTCCCCGGGCCTGGTTATAGCCGGGATCGTTGATGTGCTGGAAATCGTAGGAGAGGAAAAAGCCACGCCACAGGTGCGCCGTATAGAAGCTTTCGATAATCTTTTCGTGGCCGTAGGTGAGGCCGCCGTCGCCGAGCAGGAACCCCAACCCTCCGAGGGCTAGGTACTGCTGGTGCGAGCCCACAATGCCATTCATCACGAATGCGGCTCCGGCCCTATCCTGGGACCGTCGCCAAAGCCGCCCCATGGAGAAGCCGCCCAATTCGAGGGTGCGGTCGTCTTCGGTGTAGCAATACGACTCGTTATGCCCGTCGCTCCAGCCCAACCGCCCGAAAACGCCGATGTCGGAGTTGACCTCCTGCTGGAAGTTCAGCCCGAAACCATAGCGATGACGGCCTTCGCGCCGGGTGGCGACGATATCGGGGGTCGCGGTCTGGCCATCGAGAAACTCGGCGTTGGCTTGTTCATAATTGCCCATGTTGGCGTGATTGAGATAGGCCAGCAAGCGCACCACCCCCGGCCGATGGCCAATCCGATTTCCCCGTGCTTCCAATTCGAGATTTTCCGCCCGCGCCCGCGCCACGTCGGCGTCGAGGTGGATGCCGTTGGCGATTTTCGGCATGAGGGTCTCGGCAAAGCGAGCTGACCACCAGCCGTCGTCGTACTCCAGCAAGCCGCCGTCGGTATAACCACGGGTGTTGGCGGCGTAATCGTAAGCCCCGTTATTGTCCACCGTCCAGTTCATGAATTGCAGATGGTCGTCCGATCCCCACTCGTTCTCATCGAAGAAGTCGGTCAGATCGAATTTGCCCAAGCGGAACTCGATGCGTCGCGCGGGAAGGCTCGTCGCCAGGTGCAACTCGTCGCGGTCCTCGTCCACGCGAGCCTTGCTCAGGGGAATCATCTGGCGCAGCATCAACCGGGCCAGGTACGGCGATTTCGAAAGCGGCAACCCCAGCACCAGCCGCACCGAGTCCAGATTGGTGTACCCGGCAAGGCCATTGGCGTTGCCGATGCCGTTGCCGGTCGCGTCCTCAAGGTCGGCAAATACCTCCGTGGTCGGCGTAAGCTCATAGCCTGTGAAGAGCGTCATCACGTGCGTGGTCGCGCTCTGCCCCCAGGGCGTCAGGCTATTCGGGCCGTTGTATTTTGCCGGGAAAGCCGGATGGCCTTGCAGAATCAGGTTAACCTGGCCGGAAATCCAGTAGCGGCCCGTTTCCGTGTGCGGAAACACCGTTTCGGGATCGCCGGGCGCGGAGCTTTCAGGGTTGGATTGATCGGCAGTCGGGCTGGGCGCCGGCGGAGCGGCTTGTTCGGCCCCCGTGATGGAGAGCAACACGTTCTGCGCTTGCGGAGCCAACGGAAAATGAGCAGAAGCTTGAGCAGACACGCCGATAGCGCACAGCCCCTCCAACCAGAACACGGCCACCGCGCCCGCGAGGATGAAGCAGCACGAGTTGGAGCAGCGGCCGCGCATACAATGGAAGCTTCAACACTCCTACTTTGTTAGTACCATACCCCGGCTGGGTATGGCAAGCGGAGGGATGAGGAATGTCGCATCAGGAACGGGAAAAGGCGAAGCTGTTGCAGCGCCTCAGAAAAGTGCGCGGCCAGTTGGAAGCAGTGGAGCGCTCGCTGGTGGCCGACCAGGATTGCGGCGATCAACTGATGTTGTTGGCCGCCGTCCGCGGCGGCGTCAACGCGCTCATGGGCGAAGTGCTCGAGACCCACATCCGCTTCCACCTGGTGGACGGAGCCAAGGAGCAGATTGCCCCCGAGCTGGCAGAGGACCTGATCGATCTTGTGCATGCTTATCTGAAGTAAGCCCATGCGCAATGAAACCGCTAGCCGCCGCACCGCGACCTTGATGCCGCGCATGGGAGCGGCTTTTAACCATGGTAGTGGGCCGCCGGTTCGAGGATTGTTAACGTTCGGTTGAATCCTGCCGCTTGGCGTTGGATTCGCCTATCCTCACAGCAGGCGTGTTACCGCCGCCGTCGCGGCGGACCAACGATGCCGGGGCCTCTTCCTCAACGTGCGCTTTGCGCCGCCCGTGTTCCATCCGCCGGCCGATCAACAGCATCGCTCCGGCGGAAACCGCGATCATCCCCGCCACCGCGTCCATCCCGGCCGAGTAGCTGCCGGAGTGCTGTTTGAACCAGCC
>JASHUH010000066.1 GCA_030040115.1 Acidobacteriaceae bacterium
GCCGCGCATGCGGCCCTGCTCGTCGAACTCGATCACCGGCTCGGGCAAATCGAAATCGATGCTGCCGCGCTCTTGGCGCCGCTTGTTCATGAGCATGGCCAGCCGCCGCATGCGCTCGAATTCCGGAACCAGCGCCGCATACTCGGCCTGGGTCTCAATGTCGCCTTCGAGGATGGCGTGGACTTCGGTATAGGTTATGCGCGCAACGGAGCGAATGACGCTCTCGACGATTTCGTAGCTCTCGATGCGGCCCAGGGAGTCAAGCTGCATGATGCAGCTTAGCGTCAGGCGATCTTCACGCGGGCGGAGGCTGCAGACATTGGTGGAAAGATCGAGGGGCAGCATGGGAATGGCGCGATCGGGGAAGTAGACGCTGGTTCCGCGCAGACGCGCTTCCCCATCGATTGCCGAGTCGGGGCGCACATATTCGGCCACGTCGGCGATATGAACTTGCAGCTCGTAGCCGCGGTCTCCCTGGCTGTCGGTCTGCTCCGTCACCAGCACCGCGTCGTCGAAGTCGCGGGCAGTTTCGCCGTCGATGGTCACCACCGGCAGGCCGCGGAAATCGGCCCTGCGGGCGGCGGCATTTGGGTCGAAATGCGCGACCGCGCGGGCTTCGGCAAGCACGGGATCAGGAAAGATCCGCGGCAACTGGTGCTTGCGAATCATCATCTCGACGTCCACGCCAAAATCATCAGGCGAGCCGAGCACTTCGATCACGCGGCCCAAGGCGGGGCGCGTGAGCGTGGGCCAGCGCGTGATTTCGACATCGACCACGAGGCCTTCGAGACTTGTATGCGCGGCCGGCCGCGCGGCCTCCTCGCCCAGGACGCGGTGCGGCGTGGAGGATGCGCGCGCGGGCGGCGACTCCTGGCCTGGAGGGATCAGGATGGGCTGCGTCATGCGTTCATCGAAAGGAACGACGGAGTGGGTTGGCTCCTGCTGCCCACGGGAGTAATGGAAAACACCGACAACGGTGGGATTGCGCCGCTCAAGCACACGCGCAATGCGGCCTTGAAGGCGGCCGTCGGCCTTGGGCGGTTCGACTTCGATCAGCACCTGGTCGCCCTGCATGGCGCCGTTGATTTCGCCGGGAGGGATGAAGATGTCTTCCTGGGCCGCGGACCGGCGCGCGCCGGGACGCACAAAGCCGAAGCCTTCGCGATGCAGGTCCAAGCGGCCGGAGACGAGATTGTTGCGGCCTGCGGCGGTGCGCGCCGTGCTCCACTGTTCGCGGTCGAGCTGGACCAACTCGCCGCGCGCCACCAGCCGCGCAAGCTGTTCAAGCAGCGAGCGCCGCTCCCGTCCGCCGCCCATGCCCAGCTCGTGGACGAGTTGCTTGTAGCCGGCTTTGCCGCCTGGAGAGCGGGCGATCCTCGCGACTAGGTCACGGTCGGTCATAAGGCATAGCCTGTCATCCTACACGTTTTCGATGCGCACGAACTTGCGCGGCCCACGGAGTGCTTGTCGGCTCCAAAGCAAAGGCCCACCTCGTGGTATGGTCACAGTTGGCGGATGAACGCGCGTCCGGGGGAACCGGTTCGTTCTAGCGGCGGTTTCCGTTAGAATAGCGGATAACAGCAATCTTTCCGGCGGGGGTTGGGCGTTCGATTTCCGGCCACGGCCGCCGATTTTGACCGGCGTAGGCAGCCCCGCGCGGGGCGGCTCGCAAAATTCGTATTTTTAGGGGCTTGATCCATCGGCCTTTGCCTTGGCCATCCCCCCGTCCCGAGGGACAGAAAAGGAACTACCTTGAGTGCAATGTGGAAACCGACCCAGACTACAGGAACGACGACGACCAACTCCAACCCCACGCCGGAGCCGCCGCCGCGTCCGGCTGCGCCGCCGCCGGCGCCTGAGCCGGCAGCTCGCGTACAGCAAGCCGCGAGCAACGAGCAGGCCACCATCGGCAAAGGCTTGTTCATCAAGGGAGAAATTTCCGGTTCCGAGTCGCTGCTCGTTGACGGCAAGATCGAAGGCAGCATCAATCTTCCCGGAAACCGCGTCACCGTGGGGCGCAACGGCCAAGTGGCGGCCAACATCACCGCCCGCGAAGTGGTGATATTGGGCAAGATTCGCGGCAATATCTCGGCTACGGATCGCGTGGATATCCGCGCCGAGGGCGCGCTCAACGGCGATGTGGCGGCGGCGCGGATCAGCATCGAGGATGGCGCTTATTTTAAGGGCGGCATCGACATCCGCAAGCCCGACCTGAAGCAGGCAGCCGCGCCGGTAACCGCGGAGACCGTCAAAGCGGGTTAGTTGTTGGAGTGTTCGCAATCCCCGGGGCGGGGCGCCTGCGGACGGATGGAGGTGGCCCGCGCGTTCGGTGGGCGGCGGCGCGTCCGCGAGCTACGCGGCGGAGGTGGGTGAAGCGCAAACCGCGAACCCGGAACTGCTTTCGCTGGCGCGATGCCGGTTTTCAGGTCCCGATTTCCAGCACCTGGAAGCTGCCCTGGACCGGGACCATCTTGAGCGGCCCGAACCCTCCCGAAAGATTGCGATCCGCGCCCATGTAGTCCGTCACCAGGAAAACGTCGCCGTTTTCCGGATCGACGGCAAGGGTTCGCGCCTGGCGGCGCGTGGGCAGGGTCTGAACCACCGCGTAGGTGTCGGTTACATCGCGACGAATGATCGTCAGGCTCCCGTCACCGCCTCCATTAGCGACGAAAATCTGAGCGCGATTGGGATCGTAGCCGACGGCGTCTGCTCCCGGCCCCACTGGCAGCGTCGTTACCAGGGCTCCGGTGTCTGCGTTCACCACCACCATACTCATGTTGGCGCAAGTGGCGAAAAGGCGCATGTCGGCCCCGTCCACGGCCAAGCCTGCCGGTCTCTGGCATGCGGCTCCCAGCGAAAACAGGCGAAAATGCCCTTCTGCCGCGCCGGATTGCCCGCTCTCAGACCAGTCGAGCGTTGGCCAATTGGCCGGATTGGAGCTTTCCTTTCCGGAGCTCGCGGCGGTGGTCGCGCCTGCTTGAGCCCCCGTCGCGCCGCGCAGCAGCGCTTCCACCGATTGCGCATCGATGCGAAGAATGGCGTTGCGGTCGGTCACATCGACGAACACCTGTCCGTTTCCTGCGGCGCGCGCAAAGCCCAGGATGCCGGGCACTAAGATCCGGCCCAACACGCTCCGAGTGACCGAATCGATGACGGTGAGGGATGAGACGTCGTAGAACCGGGCCGGCGATGGGCCCTTTTGGGCGCGCCCGTCGTTTACCGGAGCCGAGGGTGGGCGGGCGCACACGGCAAACAGCAACCGCGTCTGCGGATCGAAGACCAAAGCGTGGGGATCGGGATCGGTGGGGATTTTGGCGGTCGTCTGCAGGGTTTCGCGGTCGAAGACGGTCACCTGGGCGCGCGCGGCGTCACTCACGTACCCGTCGCCGCCATGGGGGTCAAGCGCGATGTCACGGGTCTCGCCAAAGTCTCCGATTTGCCCCACGAGCGCGCCGGTTTCCACGTCCACCACCTGCACAGCCGCGGCGTGCGCAATGTAAAGCCGACCGGTCTGGGGATCGAGGGCGAGGTAATCCCAATCGCCGACGCCACCGATGAACCAGGTGTTCCTGATCGAGAACGGCTGACTCGGCAGGACAGTGGGAACGGAGGTGGTCTGCGCGGCGAGAAGGGGCAAGCAGAGGAGCAGGACAAAGGAGGGGAAGCTTGGCGTCGGCGTTCGCCTCGGGCTTCGCAGCAATTTTCGCATAGGATTTCGCAAAGGGCTGGGCATGGAGCGCGCTTCTACGCGGGGAAAGACGCGCGGCGAGGGGAAACTGTTCGCAAGGAGGCGAGCAGATAACGGTTGCCGGCGAAGTTCAGCGCCGAGTTTCACGGCTCCGCGCCGGGCGGGATGAGCAGGGTGAGGGATTGGGGAGCCACCTCGATCGTGACCGGCAGGGAGCCAAGCACCTCACCGTCGGCCTCTACGAACATGGTCTCCCGTGAGCCGTTGCGGGGCCGGCAGGCCACCGACCTGGTTTTGAGCAGCTGAATATGGCCGTTGAAGGTTTGGCGGCCGGCGACGACGGCAAGAAGAAATTTGAGGTAGTGGAGGCGGCTGCGGGTGCCGAAAGCGAGCAGGTGCAAAGAATGGTCGCGCAGCGTGGCGCCGGGGACGAGTTGGCGAAGAGCACCGCCGAAGGAGCGCACGCGCACCGCCAGCAACTGCGAGACTTCGAGCACGCGCCGGGCGCCGGTTCCGTTGACGGCGAGCGCGGCCTCGAAGAGCGGAAACGGATCGGTGGCCCAGATTTTGGCGGCTTCGATGAGGTAAAGCACATAACCCAAGCGGCGCTTGAGACCAGCATCGAGACGCGACATGAGCAGCGCATCCGGCCCGACGCCAGCGGCGACGACGAAGTAGCGCGACGCAGGTTGCCCGGCGTGATCGCGGTACTGGATGCGGCCCACGGGCACGCGGACCGGCTTGGCGTGGAGTAAAGTGCGCGCCGCCTTCGCCGGCGGCGCAATCAAGCCCAGATTTGCAGCCAGCGCGTTGGCTGTGCCCAGAGGAATCACGCCCAAGGCGACATCGCAGCCAACCAGGCTTTGCGCCACCTCGTGGACGGTGCCGTCGCCGCCGCAGGCGATGACGGCGTCGCAACCGTCGCGAACGGCTTGGCTGGCGCGCGCCGCTCCGCTGCCCGGTTCGCCGGTTTCGTAAGCCTCCGCCGTGACTCCTGCTTCGCGGAGCACGGTCAGCGCCTTAGCGACGGCAAGGGCGCGGCGTGCGGAGTACTGTCCGGATGCCGGATTGTAAATTAACGCCACGCGCCGCATCGCGAGCCCTTCGCGGGAACCTCCCGATGGGCTCCCTGGAATACTTGCAGACCTTTCCATATTCGCAGATTCGCGCAAAAGAGCGGAGCGGGAGTGGTGGTTCAGTTTGGCGCCCGGGAGCCACGGCGCCGCTTCAATCAATATGTGAGGCAGGCAGCCGGCCGGCTCCGATGACGGATCGGCGTTGCGGGTCGAGCGCGCCGGCGCGAAATAGCTAAATTGGCTAAAATAGCTATAGGCTTCAACCCCTGTCAAACTCCTCCTGCCATTCCACGTCAGCAGATTTCCGGTTTTCATGAGTTTGCGCGATGCGCCGCGAGGTAAGTCGATGGATACACGTGAGCTTGCTCGCAGAAAATAGAAAGGAAATCCCTATCGTGTCGGCGGGTCCTGGCTTCCCGGGGCGGCGTCTCAGGCTTTCGGGTTGCGCATGCGCATCCGGTTTTGCCAAACTGGCCTTGGCTATTCGCAATGGTTCTTCATTTCCTCATTCAAGGACGTGTGCAAGGGGTTGGCTTCCGCTGGTTCGTACACCGCGAGGCCAGCGAATTGGGCCTGCGCGGGTGGGTGCGCAACACCGAGGATGGGGATGTAGAAGTGGTGGCGTCTGGCGAGCCCGATGACCTGGCGGAACTACGCGCCAGCCTGAAGCGCGGCCCGCGCGGCAGCCGTGTCGATCGCGTCATCGAGCACACTCTGGCTGAATCCGAGGCGGAAGAGCTTACCGTGTTCCGCATCGACGGAGCGTGGTAAAACAGGGGCAGTTGTCAGTGGTCAGCGGCCAGGGCCGGCGGTCATTTGCCAGAACCGGACGGTGATTGGGCCTGGCGGGGAGAACAGGGAGAAATAGACTAAATCGCTTCTCCTTATTGCTGTACCTCGAAGCCGGGAATTGGTTGTGGTGCCGTTTAAAAAGCAAACGGCGCCAGCACCCGGGAATTTCCAAGTGGCGATTTTCTCAATGAATCGCCAGCTTCGATTGCAATTGCAAGGACTACATGTGAAGGAGGAGAACTCCAAGTGCCCCTGAAAGCCGCAGCGCAGTTTCAATTCGATGCAAGCGTGCTCAACCAGCTTGCCTGCCCGGCCTGCCTGGCGGATCTGCGCCTTGATGAAGCGCGCCTGGCGTGTACGCGCTGCCCACGCACTTACGCGATTCTCGATGGCATTCCGGTGTTGATTGCCGCAACCGAGGACAGTCGCCAGGAGCTCGCAGGTTCGGATTGCTGACACCGATCCCGCGCCGCTTATGATTCTCTACTGAATCGCCGCATCCGCCCCGGCTTCGTGGTCCGGCGCGCCGCGTCTTGGCCGGCTGGCGAACTCCTGCTCGATGCGCTCGTTGGCGCCGGCCTTGGCGAACTCGTGGGCCACGCGGATGCTGTTGTAAATGGCGACGTCATTCGACGAGCCGTGGCTAATGATGCATACGCCCCGCACGCCCAACAGCGGCGCTCCGCCGTATTCCGTGTAGTCCAGCCGGCGGCGGAAATCGTTAAACGCCCTGCGCGAGAGCAGCGCCCCCACTTGCGCCGTCACCGTGCGCGTCAGGGACTCGCGCAGCACGTCGCGCACAAAGCGGCCCACGCCTTCGCTGGTCTTCAGCGCTACATTGCCCACGAAGCCATCGCACACAATCACATCGGCATGGCCGTTGAAAATGTCGCGGCCCTCCACATTGCCAATGAAATGGATAGGCAGCGCCTTCAGCAGCGGAAAGGCCTCGCGGGTGAGCTCGTTGCCCTTGCTCTCTTCTTCTCCGATGGAGAGCAGGCCGACCCGCGGTTGGCGGATCTTCAGCACGGTGCGGGCGTACATCTCACCCATGACTGCGAACTGCGCCAGGTTGTGCGCCTTGCAGTCCACGTTGGCGCCCACATCCAGCAGGACGCACGGATTGCCTTTGGCCGTCGGCATGGGGGTCGCCAATGCCGGCCGGTCGACCCCAGGAAGCGCACCCAGCACCATTTTTGCCGTCGCCATGGCGGCGCCGGTGTTGCCGGCGGTCACAAACCCCGCGGCTTTGCCCTCGCGCACCAGCTTGAGACCCACGCGCATGGAGCTGTCGCGCTTGGCGCGCACCGCGTGCGCGGCCTTCTCGTCCATTCCGATGCGCTCGGAAGCGTGATCGATGGCGATGGGCAGATCTTCGTTCTCAAGGTGCTCGTCGAGCAGATCGCGCAACTCCGGCTCCGGCCCCACTAGGTGCACCCGGACAGGTAGAGCGCGGCACGCGAGAATAGCTCCACGAATCTCCGGTTCGGGAGCCTTGTCGGAACCCACGGCGTCAAGCGCGATGTCGATGAGCATGGAGGCTCGGTCTACTTCTCGGCTTCCTTGACGTCCAGAACGGCGCGGCCCTTGTAAGCTCCGCACTTGGGGCAGGCGCGATGGGGAAGTTTCTTTTCGTGGCAGTTAGGACACTCCGACACGCCCGCCGCGGTCAGAAAATCGTGGGCCCGACGGTTGGCGGTGCGGCGCGTCGAGTGGCGCCTCTTCGGATTCGGCATTGCAAATTCCTTTCCTCTTCTTCTTCGCCGTTGCTCCGGTGTCCTACGCTCTCCAGCAAAGGGCGCCAAGAATAGAGCGTGAACTGCCTCCGTGCAGACCCGGGCCATTTTGCAGGCCCCGGTAACAGCGAAGCACCTTGCGGTGCTCGGGTTTCAGGACTTGATTCGACCGCGCAGGCCGGCCAGCGCCTCCCACCGAAGATCTCCGGAACCTTCGTCGCAGGTGCAGGGCTGGTTGTTGCGGTTAGTTCCGCAGCGCGGGCAAAGTCCCTTGCAGTCGGGCCTGCACAGGGTCCTGACGGGCAGGGCCAATAGCACCTGTTCGCGCAGCACATCCTCAAGCCACAGACTGTCTTTCTGATAATAACCGATTTCGGTTTCGGGTGCGGTAATCGAGCGCTCGGGAGCCCCGGCGTCGGCCCCAAGCGGGCGGAAAATGAGATCGAAATCGGCGCTTAACGGTAGGCGGACAGGCTCGAGGCAGCGCGCGCAGGCAACCTCAAAGGAACCAGTGTAGCTTCCCCGCAGGCGGATGTCGGGGACGATCTCGCGGGGGGAACGGTGTTCGTGGAGAATTTCGGCTCTGCCGGAGGCGCCAAGCTTTCCCGTCTGTTTGGCTTGGGAGCCGAAATCGACCGCTCCCGGGGCCAGCTCCACGTCGAATTCGACCGGCTCCCGCTCCAGCTCGCTGATTTTGAATTCCATGCTTTGAGCCTACGGCGCAGCGTCACACCCGTCAATTCGCGCGCGGGCCCGGCGCAAAGCAGAACATTTCCCAAACGACGGCAAGCGATGAGAGCAGTTTTTTTGTTCCCCTATCGCAAAAACAAAACGTCGGTTCGGGCAACCTTCATGAAATCCGTTGCCTCCATCCAAGAGTCGATTGTTCAGAGATCCTTCGATGGCTGCTTTTCAACTCGCGGAATCATTCCCACTTGTAAGCCGTTCAAACATTTGTTGCTTCAACCGTTGGAATAGATGCCCGACGAGCCGGCACAAACTTGATGAAGGCTTGCGAACTGCCGTCGCGGCACTTTTTCCCCCGAAAATCTTGACAGAAAAATCACCAAGCGCGTATGGTCAACAACCGTTAGAATCTTTGCTCAAACGTTAAAGTACGGGCCATTCAGTTTGCGCTCCAATCAAGCTCTCGAGGAGGTCGAAGGGCATGGTGTGTGTGTCAAACCTTTGCTATTTGGTCGGTCATCTCAGCGCCCTCGATGACCCGGAACGATTCAACCCGTTGGCGATGCAAATCGTGAAAGGGCGTCGCTCTCGCCATCACCGCTTCTCCCGCGCAATTCTCATTCTGTCATTTGTGTTGCTCGCGTTCTCCGCGCTCTTCTTCGCCAGTCCCCAAGCCCATGCCCAAACCGGATCCATCAATGGCACCGTCGAGGACCCATCGGGCGCGGCGATTGCGGGAGCTCATGTGTCGGTCACCAACGCGGGCACGGGCGTGCTCACGCGCGACACCACCACCAACGGCACAGGCGGATTTCAACTTGTAGCGCTGCCGCCGGCCACTTACAACATCCGTGTCACGGCGACGGGTATGCAGGACCTCGATCGCAACGGAATCGTGCTCGACCAGGACCAGACCCTCGGTCTAGGCGCGTTGCGCATGAGCATCGGACGAGCCAACCAGACCGTGACGGTTACGTCGGCAACGCCTCTTATCGACACCGGCACCTCCAACAATTCGGAGGTCATTCCCCAGCGCCAGGTGCAGGAGCAACCGTTGAACGGGCGCGACTTCGAGTCCCTGCTGACCACCTTGCCCGGCATCGTAACCAACAACTCCTCGCAATTCCGACTGGTGTTCAACGAAACCGACGACTTCTATGTGGACGGAATGCGGGGCACCGACAATAACTTCTTCCTCGACGGGGTCATCAACACCGACATTGGCGCCAACGACGGCGAGTACACCAACCTGAGCGTCGATGCGGAAGGTGAATTCAAGGTTCTTAGCAACGATTACGATGCGGAGTACGGGCGCAACCCGGGAGTGATGATTCTGGTTGACACCAAGAGCGGCGGCCAGCATTTTCATGGCGCCCTCTGGGAGTTCAACCGCAACACCGACTACGACGCCAACGATTGGTTCAGCAACCATGAAGGCTTGTCAAGGGCGGTGCTCAAGTTCAATCAATTCGGCGGGAATATCGGCGGCTATATTCCCATTCCTAAAATTTCGCCGAGAAACAACAAGAAGGCCTTCTTCTTTTTCAATTACGAAGGCACGCGAGCCAGCCGTCCCAACGGCGGCACTTACTACACCATGCCGAATCCGGAGATGCTGGGTCTGACTACCTCGGGCTCCGCATTGGGCTACGCAGACCTCTCGCCTATGTATCGTCAAGGGCCTATCTGCACGTATTACAACAACGGGCCGTATACGGGCACATGTACGCCCATCATCGTACCCGGATATGCGAGCAGCCCGCAGACCAATTCTGCGATGCTCCCGGCCGGCGAGGTGCAGAACGGGCAAGCCTTTGTTCCCGGCACTATCACTTACGATTCGGCGGGCGAAATTACGGGAGGCACGCCGTTAAAAGACAACGTCATTCCCGCCTCCGATTTCAACACGCAATATGGCCCGATGGTCAGCCAGATCTCGCCCGGGTACAAGGGCAACTTTGACCGGCCGCTGTTTAATAACGGATTCGGCGACGAAGAGCAGGTGAATTTTCAGGACACCTACGTCTTCTACAAGAACCAATACGTCGCGCGCATCGACTACACCTTCGGCCCCAAAGCCAGCGCCTTCTTCCGCTACGTCGACGACCGACAAGAGGAACACGAGGGCTTCGGCATCTTCTCCGGCCCCAGCTTTCCGATTATTCCTCTGTACAGGCAGAAACCCGGCAAGAGCTGGGCCTGGGAGTTGACCAACGTCATCTCTCCGACGCTGACCAACGAGGCCACCGTGGGTTGGCTGCACTTGACCCAGGACGTCAACATCGTTCCCGGCACTCCAACCGCTGCGTACAGTAAGGCCGCACAAGGCTGGACATTCTCAGATCTCTACCCTTCGACAAATACACACGGAATTGCGCCCTCGCTCGCCGACGGCACTTACATCAGCACCGGCGTCTTCCCTCCCGGGTGGATCTCTACGGGCAATACCCTCGTGGCTACCGACGATGTAACCAAGATCTTGAAGAGCCATACTTTCAAGTTGGGCGTCTTTCTTGATCTGAACGAAAACGGCCAGGAAGGAACATGGCAGGAGAACGTCGCCCTGAACTTCGCCCCCAGCAGCGAGAACCCGCTGAATTCCAACAATGGCATGGCCAACATGCTGTTTGGAGACGCGACCACCACCAGCCAAACCAATGCCTTCGTGTATGGCCATTTCCATATGTACCAATACGAGGGTTACGCCCAGGATTCATGGAAGGCGACGCCGCGACTCATGCTGGACTACGGCGTGCGCTACCAATATCTGGGCCCCACCTACACTACCGGGCAATATCACCAGTATTATTTCGAGCCTAACTTCTATTTTCCTACGCAAGCGGTGTCCATCAATACCGCGCCGAATATTCCTGGCCAACCTCCAACGCAGGGATCGATCATTGCCAATAGCGGAAACCCCTATAACGGCATGGTTCGGGAGGGAACCGACGGGCTGCCCCGAGGGGCCATGGACAGCCGCTATGACAACGTCGCCCCACGCTTGGGCTTCGCATGGGATATCTTCGGCAACGGCAAGACCGCCATTCGCGGAGGCTTTGGGATCTTCTACCATCGCTACCAGCAGAACACCTTTAACTTTGGCGGCATCAGCAATCCGCCCAACGTCTACACCCCGACGATTTACGGGGGAAACGTCGGCAATATCTCCCCGTCGGAGGTGGTCGGCGCCCCTATAACTCCCTCAAGCGGCGTCCTCACAGTCTTGCAGAAGGGCATGATTCCCGAGACAGAGGGATATAGCTTTGGCATTGAGCAAATGTTGAGGCGCAATATGGCTTTTGACGCAACATATACAGGCAATACCTCGCGGCACGAAATCTACATCCAGGAACTGGAGCAGTTGCCGCTCGGTTACACCAATGTTCTCAACCCCAGCATCCTGGGCAGCGTCAACAATGTGGTGGCGGCCATCCTGCCGTATAAGGGCTACACCTCCATCGACATGACCAATATGGGATCGAGTTCTACATACAACGGCCTGCAATTGCAAATCCAGCGCAGGTTCAGCACTCGCCTCACCTTCACCGCGGACTACACCTGGAGCAAAGTCACGGATCTTGAAGACGTAGACACGGACACGAACACGATTCCCGATTACTCCGATCTTGCGGCCTTCTACGCGCCTGCGGGTTTCGATCGGCGGAACGCCTTCAACCTTGAGTATGTCTATAACACACCCAGTTTGAACCAACACAATCGGCTGGTGCGGGAGGCTGCGGGCGATTGGGTGCTTGCCGGCTACACGCAGTTCTGGAGCGGCACGCCATGCCTCAACGTGGCCAACACCGACCCCACCAGCGATTCCTGCGACCTGAGCTCAACGGGCAACCTGGGCAATGGCGGCTTCGGCCACATCCGCCCGGATTACGTGGGCGGTTCGTATGGGGAGCCGCACTCTCACAACTTGCCTGCGGGACAGTTCCCGATGTGGTATAACCCGGCGGTGTTCGCGGTTCCGGCAAATGGAACCTTCGGGACATTCCATCGCAACACCATCTACGGTCCGGGCGTCAACAACTGGAACTTTTCCATTTACAAGGATTTCGCCATCCACGAGCAGTCGCACTTCCAGTTGCGGTTTGAGGGCTACAACGTCTTCAACCATACGCAGTGGGCTAACGTCAACAACAGCCTGTCCGCGCCAGATGTGGCTGGAACCACGTTCTCCGGACCCAACGCCGGCTCCTCCGGTCAGATCAACTCAGTTCGCGATCCACGCGAGCTGCAATTCGGCCTCAAATTCTACTATTGAGTTTCCAGCGCGGTATAGTGGTCTCCTTCGGTGCGGGACGTTCTGTGGGCCAACGCCCCGCATAACCTTCTTTCAGCGGCGCGGCCCCGGAATCGGGCGGCGCAACTGAACCCTCCAAATCTCCCGCGCTACACTAGGTTTGGATGGTTTTCGTTCTCGACAATTACGATTCGTTTACTTACAACCTTGTCCAGTATCTGGGTGAGCTGGGCGCCGAAGTAGTCGTGCGCCGCAATGACGAGCTTACCCCGGACCAAGTCGAGGCCCTCAAACCGGAGCGCATTCTGCTCTCGCCGGGTCCCTGCACGCCGCGCGAAGCCGGCATCCTGGTGCCGCTCATTCGCCACATGGCCGGCAAAGCGCCGATCTTCGGCGTGTGCCTGGGGCATCAGGCGATCGGCGAGGCCTTTGGCGGGCAAGTGGTGCGCGCACGGACCCTCATGCACGGCAAAACCAGCTCCGTCCAGCACGACGGCAAGGGCGTCTTCGCCGGATTGCCCACACCGCTCACCTGCACCCGTTACCATTCTTTGATCGTGGCCGAAGATTCTCTGCCCAGCGAACTGGAAGTGACAGCGCGGACCCCCGAACCGGATAGCTCCGGCGCCGTTATCATGGGTTTGCGTCATCGCAAACTTCCCATCGAAGGCGTCCAGTTCCATCCGGAAAGCGTTTTGACCGAGCACGGTCACGAGATGATCCGCAATTTTCTGGAAATGTAGTTGGAATGCAACTGTCCGGCTGCCGCCTCGGTCCATCCTTCCTCCTGCTTCTGGCGCTGCCGTCGATCCCTCTCGCGCCGCGCTGCGCTGGCGCGCAGTCATCTTCCCCGGAAAAAGGCGCAACGGCCACGCCTTCGGCGTCGGCTTCAGCTGCGCCCATCGCCATCGTTCCTCTGGACGCAGACCATCCCGGCCAAGGCCCTACAGTCACCGGCGCCCTCGAAGTCACGGGCGGCAACGCCACCATCACCGCCAGCGGAGCGGTAACCGCAGGCTCGCGAACCTCCGACGTGATTCTGCCCCGCCGCGGGACCTTGCGCGTCTGCGCCTCCACGACCGTCAAAATCGCCGCCGCCGGCGTTCCCGCCGGCGAAGCGCCGGGACTGCTGATGGCCATCGATCATGGGGCCGTGGAAATGAGCTTCGCCAACACCTCGGCCAACGAGCAGAACGCCGATGTCCTGCTCACGCCCGATTTCCGCATCCTCATCGGCGGCCCTGGAGCCTCGGAGGTGAAGGTCCGTCTAGGCAGCGGCGGCGACACGTGCGTGGATAACTCGGGAGCCGATGCGCCCTATGTCGTGGTCACCAGCCTTTTCGGAAGCGGCCTATATCGCGTGCAGCCCGGCCAGCGCGTCATGTTCCAGCACGGCAGCTTGAACGAAGTCATCGACCAGGAGAGCGAGCCATGTGGCTGCCCGTCCGCGCCGGCCACTGCGCAAGCCAACGAGTTTCCGCTGGCTCAAAGCGAGGGCCTGGCGCCCACGCCCGCGCCCAAGTCCGTGGCTCCCAATCCGGGCTCCGCCGCGCCGCAAACGCCGCCTCTGGTCTATTCGAGCCCCGATCACGCGCCTCCGGCAGCGGCAAT
>JASHUH010000009.1 GCA_030040115.1 Acidobacteriaceae bacterium
GCGTCGCAATGCCCACCGAGCAGGTGTTCAGGTGGCACTTGCGCAACATGATGCAGCCCATCGAGATCAGCGGCATAGTGGCGAAGCCGAACTCCTCGGCCCCCAGCAACGCCGCAATCACCACGTCGCGCCCGGTCTGCAGCTTGCCATCGGTCTGCACGCGGATGCGGCTGCGCAGGTCGTTCAACAGCAGCACCTGCTGCGTTTCCGCCAGTCCCAGCTCCCAGGGCAGGCCGGCATGTTTGATCGAGCTGAGCGGCGAAGCGCCCGTCCCGCCGGTGTCGCCGGAAATCAGCACCACGTCCGCGTGCGCCTTGGAAACCCCGGCGGCCACTGTGCCTACGCCCACTTCCGAAACCAGCTTCACCGCGATCCGCGCCTTGGGATTCACGTTTTTCAAGTCGTAGATCAACTGCGCCAGGTCTTCAATGGAGTAAATGTCGTGATGCGGCGGCGGCGAAATCAGCCCTACCCCGGGAATCGAGTGCCGCGTCTTGGCAATCACCTCGTCCACCTTGTATCCGGGCAACTGCCCGCCCTCGCCGGGCTTTGCTCCCTGCGCCATCTTGATCTGCAACTCGTCGGCGTTCACCAGGTAATTTGTCGTCACGCCAAAGCGTCCGCTCGCCACCTGTTTCACCGCGCTGCGCCGCGAGTCGCCGTTCTCATCCCGTTTGAAGCGCGCCTCATCCTCGCCGCCCTCGCCGGTGTTCGACATGCCGCCAATGCGGTTCATGGCAATCGCCAGCGTCTCGTGCGCTTCCTTGCTGATCGACCCGAAGCTCATCGCGCCGGTCGTGAACCGCTTCACAATCTCCTTCGCCGGCTCCACTTCCTCGATCGAGATGGGCTTTTCCGCGTATTTCAGCTTTATCAGCCCGCGCAATGTGGACAGATTCCGGTTCTGGTCGTCGATCAAATCCGTGTATTCTTGGAACATCGCCGCGTTGTTCGCGCGCACCGCGTGCTGCACCTTGCTGATCGTCAACGGATTCAACAAGTGGTACTCGCCGCCCTCGCGGTATTGATATTGCCCTCCCACCACCAGGTCCGTCTCCGACTCCGTCAGTGGCTGAAAGGCGTAGGCGTGCTTCATCTGCGCCTCGCGCGCCAGCACTCCCAGGTCCACGCCCTCGATGCGCGACGCGGTTCCTGGAAAATACGCGTCCACCAGCGATTTGTCCAATCCCACGGCCTCGAAGACCTGCGCGCCGCGATAACTCTGCAGGGTGGAAATGCCCATCTTGGAAATGGTCTTGAGCAGCGCCTTATTGATGGCTTTGATGAAATTCTTCTCTGCGTATTCGGCCGAGAGCTTCTCCGGCAACATTCCTCGCCGCTTCAAATCGTGAATCGTCTCGATGGCCAGATACGGATTGACCGCGCTTGCCCCGTAACCAATCAACAGGGCAAAGTGCATCACCTCGCGCGGTTCGCCGCTTTCGATGATCAAGGCCACTTGCGTGCGCGTTTCCTCGCGCACCAGCCGGTTGTGCACCGCCGCCATAGCCAGCAGGCTGGGAATCGGCGCATAGGTCGGGTCCACGCCACGGTCCGAGAGAATCAGCAGCGTGTACCCCGAGTTCACCGCGTGCGAAGCGCGCGCGCTCAGGTCCTCGAGCGAGCGCCGCAGCCCGGCCTCGCCGTCAGCCGCGCGGAACAGCGCCGGCAACGTCGTCGCCAGCAAATCCCCTGACGAAACGCGCCGCAGCTTTTCCAGGTCGCGGTTCGTCAAGATCGCATGCGGCAGCTTCAGGGTGTGGCAGTTTTCCGGCTTTTCGTCCAGAATGTTACGCTCGTTGCCGATGTAGCTGATCAGCGACATCACCAGCTCTTCGCGAATGGGATCGATGGGCGGATTCGTCACCTGCGCAAAGAGCTGCCTGAAGTAGTTGAAGAGCGGCTGCGGCCGGTCCGACAAGCACGCCAGCGGCACGTCCGTTCCCATGGAGCCCACCGGCTCCTCGCCCTTGGCGGCCATCGGCAACAGCAGGATGCGCAAATCCTCTTCGCTGTACCCGCAGGCGCGCTGACGCCGCAGCAGTGTCTCGGGGTTCGAGCCGATCACGCGCGCCGGCTCCGGCAGCGTGTCGATGGTAACCTGCTCCTGCTTCAGCCATGCGCCGTAGGGCTGCCGCGCCGCCAGTTGCTTCTTGATCTCGGCGTCAGAGATGATGCGCTTTTGCACCGTGTCCACCAGGAACATGCGTCCCGGCTGCAAGCGGCCTTTCTTCAAAATGTCCTCGGCCGGAACGTCGAGCACGCCCGCTTCCGAGGCCAGCACCACGATATCGTCCTTGGTTACAATGTACCGGCCCGGCCGCAGTCCATTGCGGTCAAGGGTGGCCCCAATCACCCGCCCATCCGTAAACGCGATCGCCGCCGGCCCATCCCAGGGCTCCATCAGCGAAGCGTGGTATTCGTAGAACGCGCGCTTGTCCTCATCCATATCCGGGTTGCCGGCCCAGGCTTCGGGAATCAGCATCGCCATCACGTGCGGCAGCGAGCGCCCCGACTGATACAGGAATTCCACCGCGTTGTCGAGCGATGCCGAATCGCTTCCGCCCGGCGTAATGATCGGGAACAGGTCGCCGATCTTGTCTCCGTGGAGTGGGCTGTTCATCACCGACTGCCGTGCGCTCAACCAACTGATGTTGCCGCGGATGGTGTTGATCTCGCCGTTGTGCGCCACATAGCGATAAGGGTGCGCCAGCTTCCAGCTCGGAAACGTGTTGGTCGAAAAACGCTGGTGAATCAGCGCCAGCGCGCTCGTCACCAGCGGGTTGGCCAGCTCGAAGTAGAATTTCTCAATCTGCGGAGCCAGCATCAGCCCCTTATAGATAATCGTGCGGCAGGAGAACGACGGAACGTAAAAAGATTCCTTGTCCTCCATCTCCGAGGCCGCAATCTCGTTCTCGGTGCGCCGCCGGATCCGGAACAGCAGCCGCTCGAAGGTTTCCTCGTCCATTCCTTCCGGCCGCGACACAAAAAGCTGCTCGATGTACGGTTGCGAATTGCGCGCCTGGCGCCCGATCGCGTCGCCGTTCACCGGCGTATCGCGCCATCCCAAAATTTTGCAGCCCTCTTCCTCGGTAATTCGCTCGAACACGCCTTCGCACTGCAGCCGGCTGTGCCGTTCCACAGGCAAAAAGCACATCGCCACCCCGTACGCGCCTGGCTCCGGCAACTGCATCCCGAGCTCGCCACATTCGCGCGCATAAAAAGCGTGCGGAATCTGAATCAGAATTCCCGCGCCGTCGCCGGTTTGCGGATCGCAACCGCACGCCCCACGATGCGTTAGGTTGATGAGCACCTCCAGGCCCTTGCGGATGATGTCGTGGCTCTTTTCGCCATGAATGCTGGCGACCAGCCCCATGCCGCAGGCGTCGTGCTCGTTTTGCGGGTGATAGAGACCCTGCGGTCCCGGTGTGCAAAGACGGCGACTCTGTGTATCCATGGCAGCCCTTTTCGAATGTGCTCGGTGGTGCAGATATGCTGAAAATACGCCCGGCGGAAACACCCGGAAAGACACAGGCGCTTTGCGATTCCCGTCAGAAGAAATCGCCCAAGTCCATGTTCAAGTATCGCTTGAGCAGGTCCGGCCGCATGCAGGACAATGCTTCCTTCTAATATACAGAAATATACAGAAAAATGAATTTCCTCGCAGAGCTGCGTTCCACCAAATGGTTTGCCCCGTCGCGCCCGCCCCGCCGCGTTCGATAGTGTATTTTGGAATGTATACTTTATGCTTGGCGGATCGACCACGCGCGATGCAGTCCTCGTCACCGGTGGCGCGGGCTTTATCGGCTCCAACTTCATCCTAACCTGGCTCCAATCCACCCGCTCGCCCATTGTCAATCTCGACTTGCTTACCTACGCTGGCAACGCCGCCAATCTTGCCGCGCTCGAAAGCGACCCCTGCTACACCTTCGTCCGCGGCGACATTTGCGACTCTGAACGGATCGCCGCA
>JASHUH010000067.1 GCA_030040115.1 Acidobacteriaceae bacterium
TCATCGCCGATGGCGCCTTCGAGTTCGCCGAGCCGCATGCCGTCTTCGTCGGTCATTTCGGCTTTCTCGTAGATGCGATCACGCTCTTCGAGGGCGTTCCAGAGGGCGGCATTGCCCATGATGACGGTGTCGAGGACGCGGTGGGCGTCGAAGGCGAACTGATCCTGGCGGAGGACGCCGATTTTGCGTGGGCGGACCACTGCGCCCTTCTGCGCGTCGAGCTCGCCGGCGAGAACTTTCATGAAGGTGGTCTTGCCGGCGCCATTGGGGCCGGTTAGGCCGTAGCGGCGGCCGGAGGTGAAGGTGGTGGTGACATCTTCAAACAGCACCTTCGAGCCGTAGCGCATGGTGACATTGCTGACACTGATCATCTTCGTTTTCGATTGGGTTTTGCGCTCAGGCCAAGCGCGGCGCCCCGCGACTGCCGGCCAACGAGCATGAGAAGTTCGACGCGGCCGCACCGGGATGCGGCGCCCTCTTCAGTTTCTCACACGAGCCCGGGGTGGGCTTCCGGGCTTGAATCGGGATTTGGAGGTTCGGGCCCGGGCTGCCCGCTCAGGACTTGGACGGCTGAGGGGCGGGCGCAAGGGGCTCGACGCGGATCTTGGCGATGCGGTGCGCGTCCATTTCGACGACGGTGAGGCGGCGGCCTTCGAAGTCGACCGATTCGCCAGCCTCCGGAATGTGCCCGAAGCGAACAAGAAGGAAGCCGGCGAGGGTTTCAATGCCGCCCTCGCGCGGCAGATCCCAATGCATTTGGGTTTCGAGGTCACGGAGGTTGACGCCGCCATCCAGAACGAATGCGCCGGAGGCTGTGGCGAGGACGGGCTGCGCGGGAATGTCGAATTCATCCTCGAATTCACCGGCGAGCTGTTCAAGGGCGTCTTCGGCGGTCACCAGGCCAACCACAGAGCCGTACTCGTCGACAGCAATGGCGAGATGGCGGCGGCGCTGCTGAAAATCGCGCAGAAGATCAAGCACCGATTTGCTTTCAGGAACGACCAGGACGTCGCGCATGATCTGGCCCAGGCGGAGATCGGCGATGGGGGGGACGGAAGGCGCGGGCCCGGCGGGGCGGATTTCGCGAGGCGCAGAATCGGAGGCTTTGGCTGGCGGGGTGGAGGGTTCCGCGGAACGCGCCTGCGGAGGGGTGCGGGCGAACGTGAGGCGGGCAAGGTCACGGGCATACACGACGCCGATGATGTGCTCGGGTCCGCGAACTTCATCATAGACGGGGATGCGGGAGCGAAAGCCGGCGACGATGCGGGCCTCAGCCTCATCGACGGGCATGTTCGAAGGCAGCGAAAAGATTTTCGGGCGCGGCGTCATGATTTCGCGGACGGGAACGTCATCGAGCTCAAGGGCCCGGTGAACGAGCAGTTCCTGAAAAGGGGGCAGGAGGCCCATGCGGCGGGCGGAAGTGGCGATGAGCTTGAGTTCCTCAGCGGAGTGGACCTGGGCGCGCTCGGTGACGGGAACGTCGAAGGCGCGCAGGACTGCGGCGGCGGAATTGCGCAGCAGGCGTACGGCGGGGCGGGTGACGGCCATGAAGACCAACATGGCCGGCGCGACCGCGGCCGCGAGAGCCTCAGGACGGCGCAAGGCGAGCGATTTGGGAACCAGCTCGCCGATCACGACCTGAAAGTACGTGATGACGGCGAAGCCGAGGGTGAGGGCGGCGATCTGCGCATAAAGATGGGCATGGGGCAATGCGCGGAACCAGGGCAGAAGAATGGCGATAGCGAGCGGTTCACCGAGCCAGCCAAGGGCCAACGAGCAGAGTGTAACGCCGAGCTGGACCGCGGGCAGGAGATCTTCAAGGCCGCGCTGAAGACGGCGTACGGCGCGGGCGCCGGGGACTTGGGCGGTGAGTAGCTGCTCGACGCGGGTATCGCGAATGGAAACCAGCGCGAACTCAGCGGCCACAAAGAATGCGTTGCCCAGGATGAGCATGGCCACGGCAACGGATTTGAAGAGCGTGAGGCCGTGCATCACTGGGGGAGAGGATAGCATTCGGCGATGCAGCTTTCAGCCTTCAGCTTTTAGCTTTTAGCTGGCACTGTCCTGCGTAATATTGCCGACTTCGGATTTTCGCGCGCGACGAATTTCAGTTTGGGGCGGAGGGCGCGCAAAGATGGATTTTCTTTCGAGGGGGATTTGCCGAGGTAGCTTCGACTTCAGGAACCCGTCGGGGCTCCCGCAGCAGGCACGGGATGGGAAAAATGCGAGGTGGAGGTCCCTGCAAAAGTCTGCGCGCGCGCAGTGCGTTTGACGGCGTACATGTTCCGGTCGGCCGCGATACGAAGGAAGTCAGCGCTGGAACCGTCTCCGGGAAACACGGCGATGCCGATGCTGGCGCCGATGTTCACACGATAGCCCTCGAGCTCGATAGGGCGGGCGAGAAGTTGCCTCAGCGAGTGAGCGACAAGTTCGGCCTCGGCGAGACTGGTGGGCTCTTCGAGGATGATGGAAAACTCGTCGCCCCCGGTTCGGGCCACGGTGTCGGTGCGGCGCACGCGGCCGGAGAAGATGTCGGCGACGCATTTGAGCAACAGATCCCCAATATGATGGCCGGCGGTGTCGTTTACCTGTTTGAAGTAATCGAGATCGACCAGAAGGAGGGCGGCCTCGGAGCCCGAGCGGCGCGCCCGCTCGAGAGCGTTCACGAGACGGTCCTGAAAAAGACGGCGATTCGGCAGGCCAGTTAACTCGTCATGAAGAGCCAAATGCTTATTGTGCTCGATCTGGTTCTCGAGCAGAAGCAGAATCATGCCCATCGCGACCACGTACTTGGGCAGCTTCCAGACCTCACTTTCGAGTCGCAGAATGGGAAACAAGACGCCAATTCCCGGAGCGGCAGCGAAGACTGAGGCCCAGGCAAGAAAGCCGGCGATCACGACGAAGGCCCCGGTGGTGGCGCGACGGTAGACGAACCAGAAATGGATGGCGCAGGCGAGATAAATGGTGAAGAAAACCGCGTTTAGGGCCAAGGAGTGGCCGGTTTGGGGACGGTTCTGGACAACCAAAAGAAAAACGCTGAGCGCGCAGTAGAGAGTAACCATCACCCAGCGCAAGGGATGATGAAATTGCGGAATCGCGTAGAGCGCGACGCCCAGGGGCAAGATTCCGAAGAGCAGCGCCGCCGGCGTCAGACCCCACACGGCCCGGGGCGCCAGCACCAGAAGCGCAATGTAGAGGGTGGAGGAAACGAGGAGTCCAAGCACCATTCCCTTGCTGGAGGGCTGGTCCCGGTAGGGAATCGACGACCAGATAAAAATCACGCCCGCCCCGGCCAGAGCTCCGAGGGCGAGGAAGGTCGCCACAAGTCCAGGGAGGCCAGCGAGGGACGCGAACATGAGGGCGGCAAAGTGAACGGCAATCATGACCCAGCCGGCGAGCCAGAGTCCGGAGGAAGGAGTTTGGCTTTGGCGGGCGACAGCGGCAAAAGCGCTGGTGAACAACGCAACGGCTCCCAGCTCAGGCAACTGACTCCAGTCCAAGGGCCCCTCCGTAATTCCTCGTCTGAGGAACGTGCGTTCTCATGCGTTGATGCCGGGCCTGCGCCACGATGGGTCGCTCCGGCTTGGCTACCATGCCTGTTGCGGACCGCGATTCTTTCCGGCGTAAAGCCCGAAAATCCTCTACAACCAATTTTTGGTCTTCCCCAAGGTCTTTAGAATGGGCACTTTCCCTGATTATTACTATAGCGCTTAAGTAACCTCTTTTCACGCCAAAGTAACATGGCGGTTACTGCACATGCGCGGCGCCGACTGATTCGATTGAAACCTATGCGTTGAGTTGCTTCACTGCCGCTGAGGACAGAAGAGCACTGCAAGCAAAGGCGATTGCACGTGTGGACGCAGCACAGATGGCGTTGCGCCAAGATTTAAGGAAACCGGTTCATTGCCGATAAAAGCGTAGAGAAACCGACTCATCGAACCGGTCCGCGCGGAGTGGAGGGCCGCATGATTTCGCTGAAAAAATATCTGGACTCGAATTGGGGGCCGGCGTCCGAGGAGGCGCCGGCGGAGACCGGAATGCTTTCTGTGGCGCTTGCGGCCTACGGCTCGGCGCTGGTGGAGATGGGCAACTGCAGTCTGGACGCTTGCCCCGGCCTGGGTCGCGGCTTGAAGCAGCGGCTGGAGGAGCTGAAAGCGGCGTTGAACCCGGTCATGACGCGCGCGGCGGTGGAAGCCACTGACCGGGACGTGCAAGAGCAGTTGCGGGATTGGGGTCTGCGCACGGCCCGGCACTACCGGGAGAAGGCCAACGAGGTGAAGGAGCTACTTCTGATGATGGCGCGCGCGGCCGAAGGATTGGGAGTGCGCGACCAGCGCTGTGCCGGGCAGATGAATCAGGTGACAGAGCGGCTTAAAAGGATCGCCAGCCTGGAGGATCTGACCGAGATCCGCGCCTCGATTGAGAAGAGCGCGGCGGAGCTGAAGAACACCATTGCGCGCATGACAGAGGAAGGCAAAGCGGCTGCAGAGGAGTTGCGCAAGCAAGCATCGA
>JASHUH010000068.1 GCA_030040115.1 Acidobacteriaceae bacterium
ACGGACCGTTCCTCCTTGTCCTTTGGGCGAAAGCCGAGTTCGGGCTTCGATCTGACCGAGATCACCTTGCCCTTGAAGTCCACATTGCGCCATGTGCAGTAACGAACCTCCTGGTCCCGAAAACCCGTATTGAGGAAGAACTCAAAGAGCAGGCGGTCTTCGGGATCGGCGGCGCGAAACAAGGCGGCAACCTGGTCGGCGTCGTAGGCCTCGACCTCGGGCTCGTCATACGCGGGAATGTCCTCGGGCTTCAGAAGCCCCGTCACGCCCTGAGAGCGGAGGAAGCTCTTAATCCGCATGACGTGGTTATAGGTTGTTCTCGGAGCAAGCTTCTTCTTTTGGAGTGCGTCTAAATGTTGAAGAAGGTCTTCACGCTGAAGACTCGCAATCGGGCGCGTTCGAAAGGCCTCCTCAAAGAGTCCCAGAATGTGCTCGCAGGCGGCAATCGTCTTGGCTGACCGAAATCGGCGGATGTTCGCCAGGTACTTTGCTGCCCCCTCCGCAACCGTGATGTCGGTTTTCTGCCCGGCAGCAGGTTCCGGGGCCGAGCGGCCGAGAGCGATCGCCTGAAGGTCGTGTTCCTTATTTTGGAGCGCGGCGAGGGCGGCGTCCGGTTCGTTGCCGACGGACTGCCAGACGCGCTTGTGGCCGCGCAGGAAGCGAAGGTAATAGACGCCTTCGGGGTGAGAGTCCGGCTGACCGCCAACGATGGCGTATCTATCGCGGAGGGTGCGATTCTTGTTCCACGCCGGATCGGCGGAGGCGTAGCTGCCATCGGCGCGGCGGATGCGGATATAGAGACGTACAGTCGGCGTTTTCACGAGCCCCTCGGTAGTTAGTACCGCTCGGGCGCGCGAAATCGGTGTTATCTCTGCAAGAAAAGATCCGGAGAACCCAAAAATGTGTCACAGAACGTGTAACACGGGCGCTCCGGCTCTGATTCTAAACAGCTTTTAGTCCATGGCGGAGAGAGTGGGATTCGAACCCACGTTAGAGTTTCCCCTAAACACGCTTTCCAAGCGTGCGCCTTCAACCACTCGGCCATCTCTCCGCGAATCAAAGGTTTACGTGGATAGCCTCCCCAAAAGATAACATGCCTGGGAGGCTCACATGAACCGCTTTAATGAGTTTATCCGGGAGCGCCGACTCTTGTATAACGTATCACCCACAACCGTCTTTTGGTACTCTCATGCCTTCAAATGGCTGCCTTCGGAATCGGCCACACAAGCGGAACTGAAAGACGTGGTGCTGCGAATGAGGGAGGCAGGATTGAAGGAAACCGGCTGCAATGCCGCAATCCGCGCCATCCAATGCGTATCTGCACGCTAATTTAGCTAATTTGAACGACGGCGCCGCTCACTTCGGATCAAGCCGCGGACGCGGCGGTTTCCATTTCCGCCCATTCGTCAGCGACCAGCTTCAAACCGGCGGCGGCGATGTTCTCCTCGAGATGAGCGGCGCCGGACGTGCCCGGAATGGGCAACATGACCGGCGAGCGCTGCAGGAGCCAGGCCAGCGCAAGCTGCGCAACGCTCGCCTGGTGAAGGCCGGCGATGCGGGTGAGCGTCTGCGCAGCGGGATGGTCTGGCTTGAGCAGCTTGCCCGCCGCAATGGGATACCAGGGCAAAAAACCGATGCCGCGCTGTTCGCAATAGGCGAGGGTTTGCTCGTGCCGCCGGTCGCCCAGACTGTATCGATTCTGGACAGTCACGATGGGCGCGATCTTTTCCGCTTCCTCAATCTGAGCGGGCGTGACCTCGCTCAAGCCGAGGTACCCGATTTTGCCCTGCTCCTGCATGCGGCGGAGCGCGCCCAGCGATTCTTCGAGCGGCGTGCGCGGGTCGATGCGGTGAAGCTGATAAAGATCGATGCGCTCCAGCCGAAGCCGGCGCAAGCTCATCTCGACGCATTGAATGAGATAGCCGGCGCGGCCCACGAACTCGGTCTTCGCCGGGCCTTGTCGCGTGACGCCGCCCTTGGTGGCGATCACCAGGCCGGCCGGGTAAGGCGCGAGCGCTTCGCCGATCAGCCGCTCGGCAATCTCGGGTCCGTAGGCGTCGGCGGTATCGATCAGCGTCACGCCCAACTCCACGACGCGGCGCAACACGCGGCGAGCTTCGGCGAGATCGGCAGGCTCGCCCCACGCGCCCTCGCCGACCAGACGCATGGTTCCGTACCCGAGCCGGTGCACGGGCAGATCGCCGCCGATGCGGAAACTTCCGCTGAGTGCGGCGTTGGGGGGCGCGGCCGGAGCCGATAGGGAAGCTGAAGTCTGTGCGCTCATCATCATTAGGATGCTAGCTCGACGCGAGCATATGCGACAATGCGAGCAAACCGGAGCCCTGCATTTTGAGGGAGCGTTGACCCGGCCGACGCCACCAGCCGGTGGGAACCGGGCGCCGGTCGCGTGCGTAATTTCAATCGAGCACGGAGAACACCCATGAGCAGCGCGTCGTATCCTAACCCACAGGCTCTTTTCTATCAGCAATACGAATCGGTGCGCCGCGATGAAATCGTCGGTATCCTGCTGGCCTTGTTTCTGGGCACTTTCGGCATCCATCATTTTTATCTGCGCCGCAGCGGCCTCGGCATCCTTTACTGCTGCCTTTTCTGGACGGGTATTCCTACGATCCTCGGTTTTATCGAGTGTTTCTTCATGCCCGGCCGGGTGCGCGAGTTCAACGCGGTCCAGGCGGCAGCCATCGCGGCGGCGTTAGGCATCCCGGTTCCGGGTTGGGGACAGCCGTTCACTGCCCATGTTCCGCAACCCGCGCAGTCCCCGGCGCTCATCGCTTGCCCGCGTTGTCAGGCGACCAACCCACCCACAGCGCGATTCTGTTCCGCGTGCGGAAACGGAGTGTAGCCAATGAAGAGAGGGCTCTACGGTCGGGGCTCAGAGGCTCAAGAGTCGATCCGCATCCACGCGATTGAAGACCGTCAACATTGGACCCGGAATTCTACCCTTACCCGGTTTCGCCAGAATCACAGCCAAGAAGCTGCTGGGCTCTCATCGGTAGACATTCACAGCTTGCAAGTTCACTGGATCGCTTCCAGCGTTAACGATGCGCAGCCGATGGTGCGAACGCTCGAGGTCGAGTTTCCGGTAAAGGGAGACGCCGGAGATCTCAGGAAAGTTATGAGTGCGCAATGCAACCGAGGTTTCAGGCTTGCCGTCAATGAGGATAGAGACGTTGCCGTAACCCGCAGCTTTGCGCGCAATGTACTCGATGCCTGTTCCCGCAAATGAAATCTCCAGCGCATCGCCCCGTTGGCGGCTTTCGAGAGCGGGGTTGTCGCGCCCCGGCCAGGAATCCAGCAAGCTCCAGTTTCCTTCTTTGCGGATGGTCGTGGCGTCGAAACGCAGCGTTGCGTGAGGCGGCACGGGCGCAGTTCGCAGCCACACCGGTATCGTCCAGCATTTGTAGATCCCTCCGGGCACGTCCGCGAACTGGCAGCCCGACGTAAACATCGGGACCACTACCTCGTCGCGCTCTGCCATCTGGTACTTGGCGCATAGCGATGGTCCGTACATGTTGTTTCCGGGGGCCAGAAAGCGGTCAGTAAATGACGCGAGCGGCGACCACGGCCCCCAGGGGTGTTCGGCGACGTAAAAGTCGTAACACATCTTTGCGGGTTGAAACCACTTCTGCAGGGTCTGGGGGTTATACCAGGAGATGAGCAAATAGCGCCGAAGCGCCGGGACCCAGGTGATCGGCGTTTGCCCGCATTTGGCCGGCCGCGCGAGAATCGGCGAAGATTCATAGAGATTGCCGGTCCAACTCGCGTTCACCAGCCCGTCGCCGCCGCGGTAATAGCTCCAGTCCGAAGGGTCCAAACGAGCGAGATCGCGCCGGGCCACGCGGCCTAAGGTCAAATAATCGCCATCATTCCAAAATCCGTTGGTGGCGACGGCATAGACCAATTCCTCGGCGCCATCCACTGGCGTATCCCCGCCGTTCTGGCCATAATGCACAAAGAAGGGCGCGCCGAACCGAGAGCCGGGCCACATGGGACGCGCATAGTTATCCTGCTCTGTGCGCGTCCACGTCTTGCCGCGATCCTCAGACTTGATCAGGCTGGAGTTGAAGGCGGTCTGGCGCATCAATGGGTCGTGGCTTTCGCCGCCGTACACGTTGCGAGCCACAAAGGCGTAGAAAATCCCGTCAATGCATTCCTGCCCGCAAGCTTTCCACGTGGCGTGATCGGGACCGCGGTATCCGGAAGCTCCGTATTCCGTCATGGGATTGATCGAGCGGCCTGTGAGAGTCTCGAGCGCGTCTCCACTGAAACCATTGAAGGCAAGATTCTCCCGCTTCACGCCAAAGCCCCGGCCATCGCAATTGAATGCGTACAACTCGCCGTCGTCGGCCCAGAAGGGATCCCAGGTGTCCCCGTTCGAGTCGTCCCACTTGTGGATGTGATCCAAGTCAAGGCGCACCTCGGTGATTGCTCCGCTCGAGCTTTGTCCGGCAGTGGGGACGGGCAACGTCGATAGCAAGCTTCCGCCAGCCGCCATCATCCCCATAGTGTGAAGAAACTCCCGCCGGCTGGGAGAGAGAAGATCGGTTGGCAAAGCACACATCGTATTCGCCCTTTTTGCCATTCGCAAGGTGGGTTGCAATCAGTGTTTGGATTGCAATTCTCTTCAACGCCATTGCGGTTAATCGCCCGATTTTTTGCTCGCAGCGACATCGACCAATCGTAGTAAATGGGGCCTAGGGGCTGTTAACACTCTTGGGATGGCGGCGACGGGAGCCGATTTTTCCGAGTTCCAGGAGCGAGGAGCGACGCATACCGGGTGTCTGCTAGCGACGAGCGACAACGAAATCGGGAAAATCGGCCCCGTCCCTTCGGGTTGCGGCCAAAATCCCGGGGTCCCCAGCGACGGCCTTTGGTCGCTGGGGTGGAAATCGAGCCCTACGTCGTTCTCGCCCTCGACCTTGGAGCCACCAAAGCCTTCGGGCTCGGCCTCGTCTCCACCCCACGGACCAAGACCCGTCCGTGGGAACCCCGGTTCTGGCCCGATTTTGGCTCGCAACGCCATCCACCCCAATAGTGTTAACAAGCCCTAGTTCCGGCCCGGTGTTTGATTACTCCGGAAAAGGCCGAGCGATAGCGGTAGGCGACGTAAAGCCAGAGAACGGTAACTAACGCTCCCATGGGAAGACCAGCGTGGCCGATGGTGAGATCCACAAAATCGATGTTGACGATCACTGCGGCCAGGATCAGCAGCGCCAAGGGAACGAAACGGTTGACGATCAGGAGCAGGCCGGGAACGGCCTCGCATACGCCAACGACATAGAAGTACTTCACCGCCGTCATCGCGCCGAAGAGTTGGCCGGCCGGACCGGTGGGCATGGGGCCGGCGGGGAGGAAATTGAGGACATGGTTCAAGCCAAAGAAGAGAAAAATCGCGCCCAGCAGAATGCGTATGCCCGCGGTCACCCTTCGCATGGGGTCTCCTTGGATTGAATCAACTTCGATTGTGCAGGGAAATCGTGGAGGAGGCAAGCTGGAGCCGTCTATGAGACGGTGCATACGCACTCGACCTGAGTTTCGGGGAACGTTACCGCATTTTTATCCTTGGCGAGCGCGGAGAGGCTGGTCGAAGTCTTTGGGTTGATTGCACTTGGAAGGAGATGTGTCCGGGTTATCATCAGGGCGGCGCAAAATTGCGCTTTTTTCCCGGCCCGAACTCTGCCATACTTGATTGTGCCCACCAGGTACGGCCAATTACAACAATTCAGTTCTGAGGTTGCATCGATGTCGGCGAAGTATGTCTTTGTGACAGGCGGAGTTGTGTCCAGTTTAGGCAAGGGACTGGCGGCGGCCTCGCTTGGCTGCTTGCTGGAAAGCCGCGGGCTGCGCGTGAACTTGATGAAGTTCGACCCATACCTGAACGTGGATCCGGGAACGATGTCGCCCTTTCAGCATGGCGAGGTGTTCGTAACGGACGACGGGGCGGAGACCGATCTCGACCTGGGGCATTATGAGCGGTTCACGCACGCGCCGCTTTCGCGCGACAACAACCTGACCACGGGCCGCATTTATGAGCAGATCATCCTGAAGGAAAGACGGGGCGATTACCTGGGCAAAACCGTGCAGGTGATTCCGCACGTAACCAACGAGATCAAGAACGCCATGCGCAAGGTGGCCTCGAACGGGGCCGATATGACGATTGTGGAGATCGGCGGCACGGTGGGCGACATCGAATCGCTGCCCTTCCTCGAAGCCATTCGCCAGATGCGGCAGGAATTGGGCCGCGAGAACACGGTGTTTGTTCACCTCACGCTGGTGCCCTGGATTGTGGCTGCGCAGGAGCTGAAGACCAAACCCACGCAGCACTCGGTGAAAGAGCTGCTTTCGATCGGCATACAGGCCGATGTGCTGATGTGCCGCTCGGATCGCCCGCTGAGCCGCGACATCAAGCAGAAGATTGCCGCCTTTTGCAACGTGGAGGAGAAGGCGGTGATCGGGGCGACGACGGTGAACTCGATTTACGAGGTGCCGCTGAATTTTGCCCAGGAGGGCGTGGACGCACTGATTCTGAAGTATCTGCACAAGGAAGCTCCGGAAGGCGACTTGAGCAGGTGGAAAGCGCTGGTGGAGCGCTGCCGCCATCCCAAGGATGAAGTTTCGATCGCCATTGTGGGGAAGTATGTGGAGTACGAAGACAGCTATAAATCGCTCAAGGAAGCGCTGACGCACGGCGCCATGGCGCAGAATCTGAAGCTGAAGTTAACGTGGCTCGAAGCGGAGGGGCTGGAGTCGGCGGCTCCCGGCGACCGCAGCTACGAGCGGCAGCTGGAGGAGTTCGACGGCATTCTGGTTCCTGGAGGGTTCGGCAAGCGCGGCATCGAGGGGATGTTAAACACCATCCGGTACGCGCGCGAGAAGCGCGTGCCGTATTTTGGCATTTGCCTGGGAATGCAGACGGCCTGCATCGAGTTTGCGCGCAATGTGTGCGGGCTCAAGGACGCCAACTCGAGCGAATTCGACCCGGCCACGCCGCACCGGGTGATTTACAAGCTGCGCGAGCTGCTGGGCGTGGAGGAGATGGGCGGCACGATGCGGCTGGGGGCGTGGACCTGCGTGTTGCAGGAGGACTCGCTGGCGTCGAGGGCCTATGGCGGGGCGACGGAAATCAGCGAACGACATCGGCACCGTTATGAGTTCAACCGCGAGTACGAGGCGTTGCTGACCGGCGGAGGGCTGCGCATCAGCGGGTCGACGCCGGACGGGACTTATGTAGAGATCGTGGAGATTCCCGGTCATCCTTATTTTCTCGGCTGCCAGTTCCATCCCGAATTCAAGTCGAAGCCGCTGGAGCCGCATCCCCTGTTCCGCGAATTTGTGGCGGCGAGTTACCGCAACCGCGAAGTGCGAAAGGGGAAACACAGGCTGGAAGCCGTAGAGGAGGTTTCCACGCGCTGACGCACTGTGCGCGACGCCGCATCGGGGATTACTGGCATCAGAACCCATTTGAAAGCTTCCCATGGGCTTGAATTCCCGGAGATGCCGATGTCTTTTTTGCGCTCTTTTGTGATTGCGGGGCTGGCGATGGCGGCCTCGGCGGGTCTGCTCGGCTCGCAGCAACCTACGGTTGCGAGCGGCGCGGCGGGCGTGGAAACAGTGGCAATTGACGCCCACGCCGCGGGCGCGCCGTTTCCGCATTTCTGGGAGCAGATGTTCGGCTCCGGCCGCGCCAACCTGGCCATGCGACAGAGCTATCGCGACGATCTGCGCATGGTGCGAAAGATTACCGGTTTGCGCTACATCCGCTTCCACGCCATCCTCGACGATGAAAATGGCGTGTACAACGAAGACGTGAACGGCAACCCAGTTTACAACTGGTCCTATGTAGACCACATCTACGACGGGTTGTTGGCCGAGGGGGTTCGGCCCTATGTAGAGATCAGCTTCATGCCCAAGGCGCTGGCCGCGCACCTCGATTATCAGGCGTTCTGGTACCGGCCGATTGTATCGCCGCCTAGGGATTACGCGAAATGGGACAGGCTGATGACTGCGTTTGCGCGGCATCTGGTGGAGCGGTACGGGATCGACGAAGTGGCGCAGTGGTACTTCGAAGTGTGGAACGAGCCCAACCTGGACTTCTGGGCCGGCCAGCCGAAGCAGCAGACCTACTTTGAGCTTTACGACCACACTGCGCAGGCGCTGAAGTCGGTGAACCAGCGAATCCGCGTGGGAGGGCCGGCGACGGCGCAGGCGGCGTGGGTGGACGACATGATTGCGCACGCCACACAAAAACATGTGCCGCTGGACTTTGTGTCCACGCATGTGTACGGCAACGACAGCGCGGAGGATGTGTTCCACGACAATCGGACGATTGCGCCGCACCAGATGGTCTGCGCCGCGGTGAAGAAGGTTCACGGGGAGATCGAACACTCGGCGCGGCCGCACCTTCCGCTGATCTGGAGCGAGTTCAACGCGACGTATATGACTCAGCAGGAGATTACCGACTCCATTTACATGGGGCCATGGCTCGCGGATACGGTGAGCCAGTGCGACGGCATGACGGAGATGATGTCGTACTGGACCTTCTCCGACGTGTTTGAAGAGCAGGGGGTGACGAAGACGCCGTTTTACGGGGGCTACGGACTGGTGGCGGAGGACGGCATTCCCAAGCCGGCTTTCGACGCCTTCGAACTGCTGCACGAATTGGGCTCCGAGCGGCTGCCGGTTCGTGCGGGTGACGTGCTGGCGACGCGGCGGAAAGATGGAAGCTTGGCGATTGCAGCGTGGAACCTGGTCGAACCGGGCGCGCAGGGAGCGGAGAAGACGATTGTGCTCGATTTGAAGGATATGGCCACCGGCGCGCGAGCGACCATACAGCGGGTGGACGCCCGGCATGGCGATACCCTGGACGCGTGGAAGAGAGTGGGCAGCCCCAATTATCCAACAAAGGCGCAGATTGAGGCGCTGCGCAAAGATGCGGAGTTGGGCCCGCCGGAGGCGTTTGCAATCGATCATGGCCGGCTGAGGCTGGTGCTGCCGCCGATGGGACTGGCGGTGGTGGAGATTCGCTGATGGCGATGGCGCGACGAGGCGGACGTAGAAGAGCAGCGCGAGTGCTGTCAGGGCGGGTTTCCGCGGCGAGGCGGCCGAGGGTTACAGGGATGCTGCGATAGCATCCAGCTATGATTGCCGGCGCAAGCTGGACTTGGTGGGTGGGGTTCCACGCAGTGGCGGCGGCCCTGCTCGCGACGGACTGGCTTCTGGCCGGAGGCGGGCGTGCGCTACGGCGTGAGAAGAGCTTCGCCGGGCTGGGTGTGGGACTCATGGCGCTGGCCGCAGCGGGATTCGCGGGCTGGATGGCGCTGACGCGCGGCCCGCAACCGGCGCTCGAGTTCGCGGCCGGATACACGATTGAGCTCTCGCTGAGCATCGACAATCTGTTCGTCTTCCTGGTGCTGTTTCAGGGGTTCGAGATCAGCCGCGAGCGCCAGCAGAAGGCGCTGCTCTGGGGCGTGAGCGGAGCGGCGGTGTTGCGCGCCCTGTTTATCGCCGCGGGCTTCACGCTGCTCGGGCGCTTCGACTGGATCCGGTGGGTGCTGGGGCTATTCCTGATCTACGCTGCGGCGCGGGTGGTGCGGGGACGTTCCGCGCGGGCGGCGATTCCCGAGTGGGTCCGGCGGCTGCAGCCCGCGCGTGGTTCGCTCCTTCCAGTGATTATGGCGGTGGAAGCAACCGACATCCTGTTTGCCACCGACTCGATTCCGGCGGTGCTGGCGGTGACGCACAGTCCGCTGGTGGCCTATACCTCGAACATCGCGGCGGTGCTGGGGCTGCGGTCGCTCTATTTTGCGCTGGCGGCGGCGTTGGAGCGGTTCAGGTATCTGCACTACGGGCTGGGGGCCATTTTGGTTTTTGCAGGATTGAAAATGATGGCCGAGCGGTGGGTGCAGACACCGGTCACGGTCTCGTTGGCGGTAATGGCGGGGATTCTGGGGGCATGCGCGGCGGCGGAGGCGGTGAGGAAGCAGAGAGCTAAGATCAAGCCGGCGGTGTGACGGCCGATCACGATTTCCAGAAGAACCAGGCGGCCATACCCAGGCCGATGGCGACCACCATTGCGCGCAGTACCGGCTGGGGGATGCGGCGGGCGAGGCTGGCTGAAGAGTAGCCGCCGATGGCCGCGGCGATCATAGCAGCCAGGCAGTAGCGCCAGGCGACCTGACTATCGACGACGAAGATGACGAAGGCGATGCCGTTGGCGAGGGTATTGGCGACGACTTTGAGGGCGTTGATGGCGTGAATGTCCTGGTAGCCGAAGAGGGACAGGACGGTCATATAGAGGAAGCCGGCGCCGGCGCCGAAGTAGCCGACGTAAAAGCTGACCACAAGGATGGCGAAAAAAAGCGGCAGGCGGCGAGGGGCGTGCGGGTGGCCGGCGCCAGTGTCTTCAAGCCGGGACAGGTTGAGCCGCGCCAGCCAGCGTGTGACAGGACCGCTGGCGGCGAAGAGCAGGGCGGCGCCCAGGAGCAGCCAGGGCACCAGGCGCATAAAGGTTTTTTGCGGGGTGTTGAGCAGGACCGCGGCGCCGGCCGTGCCGCCGAGGAGACCAGCCAGGGCCATGGACCACGCCTGGCGAAGATTGCTGCTCACATCGCGGCGATAGGCGGCGATGGAGGTGACCTGACCCGGCCAGATGGCGACGGTGTTGGTGGCGTTGGCCTGGACGGGCAGGACGCCCATGGTGAGAATGGCCGGAAAGGACAGGAACGAGCCGCCTCCGGCGACCGCGTTCAGCACTCCCGCCAAAAAACAGGCCACGACGAGCCAGATCCATTGCCAGTTCCAGGTTGCGGCAACGCCGGAGATGAGGTGCATGCGGGTCCTATTCTAGATGGCCGTAGCGGGCTTGAATTGCGGTCCACCCCCACCCCCTCCCCCCGTTCTGTAAGCAAGTGGCTTGTTTTCAGATGTTTACGCGATGTAAATTGACGCAAATTACTGAAAATGCGTGACTTACCCGCAGATTTTAGAGAGCAAAGCACTTACCTCTTTCCGTTTCGGCTTTTTACCGTGTTTTGCCGGCTTTCCTCCCTTGCAATCTTCCACGGAATGGCCCTGGATTGCCCCTGATTCTGAATCAGGTTTCAGCTTTCAGGGGGTCAGTTCTCAGTTTCCAACTCTCAGTTCTCAGTGATCAGTTGTCAGTTTCTCGGTTCGAAATTCTCAGGTGTCGGGTTTTCA
>JASHUH010000069.1 GCA_030040115.1 Acidobacteriaceae bacterium
GAAGCAGGCGGCAAGCCGGTTGGGCTTGAAATCATGCTACGGGTCTATTTTCTGCAGCAGTGGTTCGCGCTTTCCGGCCCGGCGGTGGAAGATGCGCTCTATGAATCGCCGGTGCTGCGGCGCTTTGCCGGCATCGCTCTGGGCCGCGCCCCGGCGCCGGACGAGACGACCGTTCTCAACTTCCGGCATCTGCTCGAAGCGCATGATCTGGGCGGCCAGATGCTGGCTGCGGTGAATCTTTATCTGGCCACTCGCGGCATCCGCATCACCACCGGCGCCATCGTCGACGCGACCATTATCCATGCACCTTCGTCGACCAAGAACGGGAACAAGGAGCGCGATCCGGAGATGCATCAGAGGCGCAAAGGCAAGCAATGGTTTTTCGGAGCCAAGGCGCACATCGGTGTCGATTCCCGCGCAGGCGTGGCGCCTGCGGTGTGCACCTCGGCGGCCAGCGTTTCTGTCAAGGGCACTGTAATTGGGAGCCACTGGGGCGGAGGAAGAGGGAGCCAGTAGGAGGAACGATTAAGCGGGATTTTCGGGGGGGAAAAGGCTCTGGAGCGTAGCGGAAGAGCCTTTTCTCCCCCGAAGCGCCGTCGGCGGGGAAGGGTTCACCGGTCGGAGGGCGGGTTGCGTTTGCGGCGGCTCTGCTTGAGGCGGTAGCTGTCGCCGTTCATTTCCAGGATATGCACGTGATGAGTAAGCCGGTCGAGCAGAGCGCCGGTGAGGCGTTCGGAGCCGAAGACCTCAGTCCATTCGTCGAAGGGCAGGTTGCTGGTGACCAGAACCGAGGCGCGTTCGTAACGCTGGCTGACGAGTTCGAACAGCAGTTCGGCGCCGGTTTTGGACAAGGGAACGAAACCCAGCTCGTCGACGACAAGCAGTTCGTAGGCGGCAAGTTGCTTCTGGAAGCGGAGCAGATGCTTTTCGTCGCGGGCCTCGATCAGCTCGCTGACCAGCGCGGCGGCGGTGGTGAAGCGTACCCGATGACCGCTCTGGCAGGCGGCTAGGCCGAGCGCCAGGGCGACATGGGTCTTGCCTGTGCCGCTGTTGCCCAAGAGTAAAAGATTTTCCTTCCTTGCCAGGAACTCGCAGCGGGCTAGCTCCAGCACCAGAGTCTTGTTCAGTGAGGGGATGGCAAGAAAGTCGAAGCTGTCGAGACTCTTGACCACCGGGAACCTGGCCTGGCGGATGCGGCGCTCGGTGGCGCGGCGCTCGCGGTCCAGTAACTCCAGTTCGGTCAGGCGAAGCAAGTAGCGCGGGAAGTCTGTCTTTTCTTGGGCGCACTGGCGGGCCACCTTGTCGTACTCGCGTAGAAAGGTGGGCAGGCGTAGAGCCTTGAGGTGATGTTCGAGCAACACCTGCGGAGTGTCGGGAGTGGGCATGTCGGGTTGCGTGCTCATAGCGCCGCCTCTGGGCTGGCAATCGGCGCAGCTACCGGCGGCGCACTGAGCAGGGCCAAATAATCAGCGGCTTGAGTGGTGCGCACGCTGGCCGCGGGCAGATGCGGCCAGTTAGCCAGGTCCAGGCGCGGTGGTCTGCGCTCGATGCGGCAGAGCACCAGATGCCGCACCGCATCGAAGCTGATGGTCTTCAACCGCAGGGCGTCTTCTATGGCGGCGGTGACTTCTTGGAGAGCGAAGTTCTCCAGCAGGCGCAGCACCTGGATGTACTCGCGGGCGGCCTGCCTGCGCAGGCGCGCCTCCAGCAGACGCCGCAAGTGCGGGAAGCACTCCGGCAACTGCCAACCGCTGAGCGGCGCGGCCTGATCCAGCGCTCGGCTTTTGCGTTCCAGCAACGCCAGATAATGCAGCGGATCGTAGACCGCGGTCTCGCGCTCATAGCTGCGCTCGTGGCGCGCGATGACCTCGCTGCCGCAGCCGATCTCCACGCGATCGACATGGCCCTTCACCAGAACCTGGCGGTAGCCATACTGGGTGGGTACGGAGTAGTCGTTGGTGCGATAGCGCACCAGCGACAACGAACTGACCCGCGCGGTGACCTTCTCGCAGGCCTCGTAGGGAGCAACCGGCAGCGGCAGCATCGCCGCGCGGTCGCGCGCGAAGCGTTCGCCGATGGTCTCCGTATGGCCACGCAAGCGGCGCTGGCGGCGCTCCCGGCAGTCGGCCTCCAAATGCGCGTTGAGTTCCTCCCAACTGGCGGCACGGGGAATCGGGACCATGAAGTTGCGGCGTGCCAAGCCGACCAGATTTTCGACAGCCCCCTTATCGTTTCCCCTGCCGGGCCGCCCAAACTTCTCGGCGAACAGATAGTGGCTCTGCAACTCCGAAAAGGCCTGCGTCTTCTTCCGCTCCCCGTCGCCCAGGATGCGCGCCACCGCCAGGGTGGTGTTGTCGTAGAGAATGCGGGTAGGCACAGCGCCCCAGTAGGCGAAGGCGCGCACATGGCCTTCGAGGAAGGCTTCCGTGGTCTCGGCGGGAAAGGCTTGCACATAACAGTCGTCGGAATGGGGCAGATCGAAGGCCATGAAATGCGCTTTCTGCTCCACCCCGGCAATCGCCACTTGCGCTTCGCCGAAGTCGGCCTGCGCCTCGCCCGGCGCGTGGGTCAGCGGAATGTACACCTCTTGGCTGGAAAGCTTCGCCTGGCGCACGTAATCCTTCACGATGGTGTAACCGCCGCTATAACTGTGCTCGGCGCGCAGCCGTTCGAAAATGCGCTTGGCCGTGTGCCGCTGCTTCTTCGGCTGCTGCTTGTCCTCTTCCAGAATGGCGTCGATCACGCCCTGCCATGGACCCAGCTTGGGCCGCCAGATGGGCTTCTGCCGCCGATACCCCGGCGGCAGTGAGTACTCCAGCATTTTGCTCACTGTCTTCCGCGCCAGCCCGAACTCCCGGGCTACCGCACGCCGGCTCCGGTTTTCCACCAGAACCGCCCGCCGCACACGCGCATACAAGTCCACGTTGTACATGCCTCCGGTGTCCCACGGAAAACACGCCTCTTCCCGGCCCCGAACCCGGCGCTGAACCTGGTTCGTTACCCATCAAAGTCCCTGTTGTCCGTGAAACCAGAATGTGGCGGGGTGGGCTACTTTTACTCCGCCACGCCACGCCGCTCACGCGGCGCAACGTGGTCTATTTTTGCTCCGGCGTTTAAACTTTGGCTCTCCGTTCGGCCGCTGCCCAGTTTCCTTATCGGCTCATCCTTTTTTTCCTGCCTTACACGGGCGGCGGCATATCGACCACCGGAATCCCCGGCGGCGGCGTGAAATAAAAAGTCGCGGCCGGAATCGGCGCATTCGGCTCTTCGCCGGTGAAAGAAAAGCGAGTCAGCGCCCCGTCCATTTCTTCAATGGAGATGGCCGTAATGGCGCCCGCCGGAGTCACCGTGAGCGCGATGCGCCGGACGCGGTCTTCCTCCCCTTTCGGCGTTCCGGTCAGGGTAAATTCATTAGACGGTCCGCCCGCAAGCATCAAGTCATTCAATTCTTTTTCAAGTTCGGTATGCCCGAGCAGAAACCGGAGCGGCGAACGGAGATCGCTCAGTTCCTTC
>JASHUH010000070.1 GCA_030040115.1 Acidobacteriaceae bacterium
GCGCCGGTTCCGGCGGTGCAGATGTCTCTGCAGCCGGCGGCTGCGGGCGCGCCGGCGCCACCTGCAGTTCGTCCTGCGCTGGAGCAGGCCGCCAGCCCCGCGTCTTCCAGCCAGCCCGCCGCGTCCGGTGGCGTGCAGCCGGCGATCCAGTCCGCGCAGCCGCTCATGGTGCAGATCGCCGCGATCTCCAATCCGCAAGACGCCGAGGTGCTGGTGGGCGCGCTGCGGCAGCGCGGGTACCCGGTGACGGTGCGGCGCAACCTGACCGATAACCTTATCCACGTCCGCATCGGGCCATTCGCCACCCGCGAACTGGCCAACCAGTGGCGCCTGAGGCTGCTCAACGACGGATATAACGCGGTGATTCAGCCCTAACCAGTGGGTCAGCGATCCAGCAGGTCAGCGATCCAGCAGGTCAGCGGGTCAGCCAGGCAGCCGGTTAGCGAGGCAGCGGGACGGCAAAGAAGCGGGTGAGAACCACTTTCTTCGGTACGGCCGTTATAGCTAAAATAGCTAATCCAGCCCCCTCCCCCCATTCGTGACCACCCGTGCACAACAATCCTGTTTTCTTGAGCTTAGCCGATGGGCTGCGACGTAAACGGCTGAAAACAAAGAGGTTCCTCCACAAAGCTTAGAGAGCAAACGAGTTGTGATTTCTGATTTCGGCTTTTCTCCGGTATTTGCAGCTTTTCTTCGGCCGCAATCTTCCCGCAATTTCCCATGGATCGGCCCTGGATTGCCCCTGATGCCGAGACAAGGGGTCAGGGTTCATGGATCAGAACAACCGTCTGATTCCGGGTAAAAAGCGATCCGTTCTTCTGGCGTGGATACTTCCTATTATGACAAACGGCGCGAAATTACCGGCAACCAGGAAAAAAAGCTCTTTGCGCGAGGCGCACGGGCAAGTCAGCGAGTCAGCAAGAGCCTATAGCTGGTTGCATCAATGGTTAAGCGCAGTTGCGAAACGTCCCTCAGGGGCTAAAGCCCGGCCATTTATGCACCGTTTTACGGCCCGGGACCCGACCCAGAGGGTTCCCCGGCTCCCGGCCGCGCTCTTTCAAAGCGGCATTTATGCAACCAGCTAGTCCCCGGGAACGGTCTCAGGCTCGGGTTCGGAAACGTGTTCTGCGGTCCGAATCGGACGAGACAGCCGGAGGAGATCGGAGAGAACCAACACCGTACCGACAAAGAAAATGCTTCCGGCGACCAGAACCACCGCGTACCACATGCGCATATAGCTTTGAACCTGGAGATACTCCATGCCCATCACGCGCTGGAAGTAGACCTGAATAATGCCCGCAATCAAGAGCGCCATCACCATGAAAATCATGCTGAAGTTGAGCGATACGAAAGCGGTAAAACCCACCTTGCCGCCATGCTCGGTGTCGCGACCGCTGAGTTCGGGCAGGATGACATACATGAGCGCGATAGCCAGCATGCCATACGCGCCCCAAAAGGCAAAGTGACCATGGGACGCGGTAATCTGCGTTCCGTGCGTCCAACGATTAATCTGGGGCAAGGTCTGTCCGAATCCCCAAACGCCCGCTCCCATGAAATGCACAAAGGCGCTGGCGCCCAGCCAAGCCAGACCAAGTGTGTTCACGGACCGAAGCGTGCGCGCCCCGAGCATGTGACGAACCGTATCGACGAGCATCATCAAAATGGGGATGGGTTCGGCAGCGCTAAAGATCGCGCCCCACCACAGCCAGTAGTGCGGCGTGCCGATCCAATAATAATGGTGACCGGTGCCGATAATACCCGTCAGCAGCACCAGACAGACTTCGGCGAAGACCCAGCCTTCGATGCGGCGGCGCGAAACTCCCGTAACCTTGATCAGAGCCCAGCCCACCAGGGAGGCTGCAATCAGCTCCCATGCGCCCTCTACCCAAAGGTGAATGACCCACCACCAATAGTAGTACTGAGTGCTGAGGTTATCCATGAAGGGGATGCCGAATAGGAACATCACCGCAAGCATCACCATCCCGCCCAAAAGAGTCGCGGTCATGCGGGTCAGCGTGTGGTGGTTCTTGAACATGGTGAGGCCGATGTTGGCTAGAAAAATCAGAGCCGCTACGACGATGGCCAGCTTAATAACTGTCGGCTGCTCCAGGAAGGGCATCCCGAAGTTCCACTGAAACAGATAGCCCACGATCGCAGCCACTCCGCTCAACAAGAGGATGCCTAGCTGAAGACGGCCGAGCTTGGCGCTGTAAATTTCGGTCTTGAGTTCATCCGCCACCATGTAATAGGTGGCGCCCATCAAGGCTAACAACAGCCAAAAGACCAGCAGGTTGATATGAATGGCGCGGGAGACGTTAAACGGGATGACGTTCAACAATGGGTCGTAACCCCAGATGTACTTGGCGATGTTCAGAATCCCGAACACCACCTGGAGCAGGAAGAGCATGAGCGCGGCAAGCAAGTATTCACGGGCGATTCGTTGTGACTTATAGCGCATCGTATTTCCTCATTTGAGACTGTCGAGGTAGTCAACCAGTTGCTGTTTGGCGCTTTCAGGAAGCTGCGCGAAACTGGGCATAACTGACTGTGCATTGATACGGCGCGGATCATTGATCTGCGCCAAAATCCAGCTCTTATTGCGCCGGCTACCGACGTGCGTGAGATCGGGCGCTATGGTCCCTCCGCTACCCTGAATCGTGTGGCAGGCGTTACATCCCTGCGCAAGATAAATCTTGCTGCCTGCCAACTCTCCACCGGCTGCGCGCTGCGCGTCCTCGGCGGGCGTCACTCCCTCTGGCGAAGGGGGCCATCCATTTGTATCAATACGGCTCACCCAACCCAGGTACGCGACAAGGGAGTCGATTTGGGCGCTGGAAAGATGGAAATTGGGCATCTGCCTTCCGCTCGGATACATGGCCGCAGGGTTCTCGAGGAATTTTCGAAGCCACGGCGCTCCCCGCTGAGAATAGGACTTGGTGACGTCGGGGGCGTAATAAGCGCCGATGCCGAGAATGGTGTGGCAGTCATTGCAGTCGTAGTGCTGCCACACCCGTTTACCCTCGATCACTTGCGCAGACAACTGATCGGCGTGCGTGCTTGCCGACATGCGATGGAGTGAATCCACCGTCATGCCCAAAAACGCGAAGGCGCTGACGAGAGTTGCAATCCAGAGAATCTTGTGAGTCCAAAGCATGGCAATGCTTATGCATGACGGAACAGGCTGGGGTCTGTGATAGACATCACAGCGGCGAGTTCACGCTCATCGGCAGCACCCCGCTCCCGGGTGTAACGCGCGCAGCAAGTCCGCTTTGGCCAGGTTGACGATCAGAAGAGAGTTTGGCGAAGCAGCATCATGAAACCCAAACGCCATCTCAGCTTAAGCGAGCATCCACCTGAGCGTGCGGTTCCGGGCGCATCCGTGGCAAACGCCGATCTTTGCCGAAAGTTCGCCTTCTTGCCCTCAATCTCTGATCGCCATAGGCTCCGGAACCACGGCTACTCTTGCCGCTGTTTTTGAGGGCGCATGGTCATTCGGGTGTACGATTAGACCGGCACATGGAATCCCGCGGACTTCCGACTCGCTGGCGCGTTTTTTCCGCGAGTGACTACCAATAGGCTGGAACTGGGTTATGATGGCCCTGCATTGTCGTCACTTGCTCGCTTTTCAAGTCTAAGCACCGGCGAGATTCCGCATGGACCCCGAGCAAACGAGATCATTTCCTGAAAAAATCGAGTCATCTCCACCGGACAGGGTTCCGATGCGCAAACGCTTGCTGTTCGCAACGCTGTTCGCGCTCGTTGCTCTGGCGGCGCCTGACGGCGTGACGGTGTACAAGGCGAAATTCGCCGCGCCGAAACCGAATACGGGGTTGCGCGCTTCAATGCCCGCCGCTGCTCGACGGCCCCAGTACGGCGCCGAGCCGGCAAACAAGTCAAGTGGACGGCTGAAATCGTTGGGCAGGAAAGGCGAAACGCCGCCGGCGTTGTTGGTTCCGATTCAATTCAAGGACCCCAAGAATCTGGGGGTGGGAAAGTTGCTGGTGGCGAGCCGCGGCCTGGGTGACCCGAGTTTCGCGAAAACAGTAGTTCTGCTGGTCCACTACGACGAAAAAGGCGTGCTCGGACTGATTCTCAACCGGCGCACAGATGTGCCGGTGTCTCGAGTTCTCGATTTCAAGGCTGCCAAGGGCCGCTCCGACCCGGTCTATCTCGGAGGCCCGGTGGGATCGTCGAACGTATTTGCCTTGTTTCAGTCCTCGGTCAAGATTGAAAAGGCGGAGAACATCTTCGGCGGGGTTTATTTGATTTCCGACAAAGGCCTCTTCGAACAAACACTTGCCGCCCGGCCTGACCCTGGCGTATTTCACGTTTACCTGGGATATGCCGGATGGACGCAAGATCAATTGCGCACCGAGGTGCAACTGGGCGCGTGGTTCGTTTTTCCGGCAGACGCGGCGGCAGTGTTCAGTTCCGATCCGGATTCGTTATGGTTGCACATGATCGATGTGCAATGGGCGACGGCTGAACCCTTTGCCGAAGACTCCCAGCCGGTAGAATCACTTCAGTTCCCGCTTCGGTGGACCGCGGAAGGCGAAGCGCTCAAGCGGGCTCGCTTTCATTCGCCCTTCCAGAGCTGTTCGAGGAAACGGTCGAATTCCTTCCTGCCGATGCCATCGAGCAGGGGGTGGCGGCCGTGGCGCATGTCCCTTGCATTGGGCAGTTCAAGCTGAAGGCCGACGCCGTCCTGGCCCCAGCGCACGGCGCGCGATTGTACGGCGATGAAACGCTGGGCAACCCCTTCCCCACAGCCCATTCTTTGCAGGGTGATGAGAATCCGAGTCCCCAGATACCAGCGTTCGTCGGTGACCAGAAAAAGCCCGGAGGAGCTGACATCGCGAATCCGGTGCGCTTCGGGCGGGGCGCCGGTCCAGTAGTAGGCCGCCAGCCCCGGAGCGGGCCCGCGCGGCGCTTTGCGGGGGTCCGGCGATAACCAGCGCACGAGCCAGTTGCGCGGCGCATGGAGCGACTGCGAAGCGGGCTCGAGGAGGCCGATCGCGCGACCTTGCTTTGGACTGCCGTTGAGGGTTCTGGAAATGTCGCTCTCGCATTCGACCATGTCGCGGCCGTCGCTCCAAAGCGGCTTTACCTCGAGCGGCGGTGAGGTTGGTATGCTCCCCATCGTGCTTCCTCCGGCCAGCCACTCCAGCCGCCGCTCCATTTCCTCGCCGGCGCAGACCAGCAATTGATCTCCGAGCTGGGTTTGCGAGGCGTAGATGGAATGGGCCGGGACGGCGAGAACGCTGGCCGGCTCGGGGCTGGAAGGGTTGACGCGAACAGTGGGAAAGGATTCGACCAGATCCAGGACGCGGCAGGCGTCATCGAGATAGATCCAATCCAAAGGCGCGGGCAAGCCTGCTGGCGGCATGCCTCGGAACGGCGCGATCCATAAGCCTTCGCCGGGCTGGATGGCCAGGGCCTTGATCGTTTCCGCAATATCCTCGCGGGGCTTATCGATGGGCGTAACTTCCAGGCCAAGAAAGCACTCCCGGGTCTGGTTATACGCGCAATGGATGGGCAAATTCATGGTTCTTCTTCTGCAAGCACGGATTTGGCGCCTCAGGGCTTGCAACCCTCTTTTTCGTTTATCGGCCCTGATGCATTCGTCCATCACTCTTTCCGCGTGACTCCCTGCGGATACTGCGCCAGATGTGCAGAGTTTTTCTTAGGGCCTGTTAATGCCGTCGCGATCGCGGGAACTGCTGCCGGTCCCGGCGCGGCGAGCGGGAGACCCTGAGCACCGATTCCAAGCCGCGTCCGACCAGGCCACGACGCCAGAAACGGGTCTTTCTCCTCGGGTCGTATAATCCTGGGCGAACACCAGCGAGGTGGGAGATGAAGCGACTGATTGCTTGGGCGAGCGTGGTTGTGCTGAGTTGCGCGGCGGCGCGGGGGCAGGCGCCGTCGTGTGGAACGCCGGAGACCAACGATGCGTTTATGGGCATCCAGACGGTGAAGCTGTGGCCGGGCGAGCCCCCGCAGGCCAAGGGCGACGGCTGCATGGATATCCCCACCATAACCATTTTCGACCCGGCGCAGGGCGCGGCCAACGGCTCGGCGGTGGTGATTTTTCCCGGCGGCGGATATGCGCATTTGTCAGGAAACCTGGAGGGTGACGAGATCGCCAACTGGTTTACGGCGCGCGGATTTCGGGCCTTCGTGGTGGCGTACCGTTTGTCTTCCGCCGGCTACCTGCTGCCTGTGCCCCTGCTCGACGCGCGGAGAGCGATCCAGACGGTGCGGGCGCGGGCGGCGGATTACCACGTCGATCCTCACCGCGTCGTGGAGATTGGCTTTTCGGCCGGCGGGCACCTGGCGGCGCTGGCGGGGACGCAGTTTTTGCCTGGGAACCCGAACGCCGACGACCCCGTGGAACGCGTATCGAGCCGGCCGGACTATATGGTGCTGGGGTATCCGTGGATTGAGGCCATCACCACGGACACCTCGCATTTGAGCTATTGCAAGGAGTTCAACGTGATGGACCGCTGTGACGAGCTGCGCAAGGCCTACGATCCGGATTTGTTTGTCACCAGCGCAACGCCGCCGACTTTCATTTATCACACCTTCAACGACCAGACGGTTCCGGTGGAGCAGAGCCTGCATTTTTACGAGCAACTGGTGAAGGCGGGCGTGCCGTCGGAAATGCACATCTTCGCCAACGGAGCGCACGGGAGCGGGTTGGGCAAGGGCGATGCAGCGCTGGACCAGTGGCCGGGGTTGCTGGAAGCGTGGCTGCGGGCGCATGGGCTGTTGACGAAGGAGTAGGGGCAGGGAACGAGGGACCAAGGGAACGAGACGGAGGGAACGAGGAGGGAATAGGGAACAAGGTCAGCAACGCCCGCGGCTGCCGATCGGGAAAATTCCCTGAAAATTAAGAAGCGGACAGCCGGCTTCGGGAGTGGAAGGATTTCCCGGAACCGGTTGCCCGCTGGACCCTGGACCGGGTCTAGGTGGTAAGGTTAGTTTAGGCTTGTTTCAGACAAAATCAAGCTTTTTTTGAAAAGAAATTTCGTCCGGTGACTCCAGTCACAGCCGGTCGCCTCCGCGTTGACCTTGGTGGCCGTCCCTTGATACAAAAAGGTGTTCCACGATCAGAGAGGGAAGCACCGCCGGAGTGAAGCGGGACCCCTATGCAGGAGATCCTTCAAGAAACCGCGAAGTTCCTGATCGGCTCGATCCCGACCGCGCTGCTGTTCATGGTGGTGGTGGTGGCGTATCAGTTTCTGGTGCAGGGACCCTTGTCGGCAGCCCTCCAGCGGCGCCGGGAGCTGACCGAAGGGGCCATGGAAGAAGCGCGGCAGGCGATCTTCCATGCCGAGGCGCGGGCGGCCGAATACGCCGAGAAGCTGCGCGAGGCGCGTATTGCCGCCCACAAAATGCGTGAGCAGCGGTTGAAACAGTTACACTCCGAACGTGACGCCGCTCTGGAAAGGGCGCGCAAGGCGGCCAGCGCCAAGGTGAGTGAGGCCAAGACCACGGTGGAGGGCGAAGTTGCGGCGGCCCGGAACTCGATTTCCGCTTCCGCCGGGGATTTGGCCAGTTTGGCGGTCCGTGTTGTGCTGCCGCAGGGCGCCGGGGGTTCACTTTGAGGGCTTTGATGGTGCGCGCACACCGGCGGCTTTTCATGCAGTTGTTGTGGTTGGCGGTGCTGGCGGTGGTGGGCGCCGGGCTGACCCTGGCGCCGGGCCGCGCCTGGACGCAGCAGCCGGCGGCGGGACCTTTGCGTTCAGCCCGGGCGTCGCCGGTGGGCAATTCCGCGACCACGGAGACGCCACGGTCGGAAGAAGACCAGATTAACGGCTACCTGCACGCGCCGGCGGTGCATACCATGGCCCGGTGGATGCACACGAGCACCAACACCGCGTCGGTGATCTTCGTGATCATCAACTTCCTCATCATTTTTCTGGCCATCGCCATTCCGGTGGCGCGGATTACGCCGCGGATCCTCCGCAAAAGGTCGCGAACCTTGCAGCGCGACATGGAGGCGGCGCGCAAGGCCACCGAGGAAGCCCGGGTGCGGCTGAGCGCGGTGGAGGCCAAGCTGGCGGGGCTGGACCAGGAAATTGCCCGGTTTCGCGCCGAAGTGGAGCAGGAAAGCCTGGCAGACGAGAAGCGTATCAAAGCCACGATTGAAGAAGAAAGCGCCCGCATTCTGACTGCGGCCGAGCAGGAAATCAGCGCGACGACCGAACACGCCATGCGCGCGTTGCGCGGCTTTGCCGCCGACTTGGCGATCGAGCAGGCCCGGAAGCAACTGGTGGTGACGCCGAAGGTGGATCGCGCGCTGATTACGGAGTTCATCGGCCAGCTTGCCGCCGAGCATGAAGGGAGCAACGGCGCGGTGAAGAGCGCGGATAAGAGCGCGGGCAAGAGCGGAAACCGGGGAGGACGGAATTAAATGGCCGCATTTGTCGCCCGCTACGCCAGCGCATTTCTGGACGTGGTCACCGACGCCAAGCTGGACACGGCCGCCATCGACCGGCAGTTGAGTGACTTTCTGGCCACATGGGAGGGTAGCCGCGCGCTGCGCGATTTCTTCGGGAACCCGGCGATTCCCGCGG
>JASHUH010000071.1 GCA_030040115.1 Acidobacteriaceae bacterium
ATAAACTTCGTAATCTATTGAAAAGCAAAACTCTTCACATCGAAGGATGATCCATAGGCCGCATCACGCAAACCATACCCGGCTCATCTGCACCTCTGCGCTTCGCACCGCCTGTGAGGTCCCCGCAAAATTTGCAGCCTGGAAAGCACAGCTCCCACCAGCCGCTCATTCCAACAATTACTTCCTTCAGACCTCGAGCGCGGCCCCATGCCGCTCCCGCCCCACAAAAGCCATGATCGACGCCATCGCAAACACGCTGATTGCCGTCAGCGCCATGGCCGTCGCGTAACTGGTCTTCTGCGCGTACACCGCCTCAATAAAAACTACTGAACTGGCGACGACCCCCGCGCTCTGGTAAGCGAATCCTGGCAGCAGGGCGCGCACCGAGTTGGGCGACAGTTCCGCCAGATGCGCCGGAATTACGCCCCACGCCCCCTGCACCATAAACTGCATGAAAAATGCGCCCGCGATCAGCAACGCCTCGTTGGGCGCATAGGCCCACACCGGAATCACCAGAGCGCCCAGGATAAATGCAATGATGATCGCCTTGCGCCGCCCCACCTTATCCGAGAAATGTCCGAAAACCAGGCCCCCGATGATGGCGCCGATCCCCGAAATGGCGGTGATCACCGCGCGGCTCGATGGCCCATAATGCCATTGTCGCTGCAGGAAAGTCGGATACATGTCCTGCGTTCCGTGCGAGGTAAACATCATCGCGCTCATAAAAACCAGCAGATACAAAAACAACTTCCAATGCGAAAAGATTTCGCGCCGCTGTTCGCTCCAGCTCAGCTTCGCCTGCACGCTCTTGCGCCACACCTCCGACTCTTTCACGCGAAACCGGATGAACAGCACTAAAGTCAGCGCCGGCAGACTGCCCACAAAAAACAAAGGCCGCCAGCCCACACGGCTAAACAGGCAAAAATAACAAATCGCCGCCAGCACGTTTCCCGCCGCATACCCCTCCTGCAGAAACCCGGAAAGCACGCCGCGCTTCCCGGCCGGCGCCCCCTCCATCGCCAGCGACGCCCCCACGCCCCAATTGCCCCCCATCACCACCCCGAAGAGAGCGCGGACAATCAGGAGAACGGTATAACTTGGCGCCAGCCCCGTCAGGATCTCCGCCACCGCGAAAACCCCGATATTGATCATCAGCGGCAACCGCCGCCCGTAGCGGTCGGCAATCAGCCCGAAGACAAATCCCCCCACCGGCCGAAAAGCCAGCGTCATGGTGATGACCAGCGCGATTTCCGCGTCCGACTTGTGAAACTCCCGCGCCATCGCGGTCAGGCAAAAGGTCACCAGAAAAAAGTCGAAAGCGTCCAACAGCCAGCCGGTAAATCCCGCGATCACCGCCGGCGGCTGGCTCGCTCCCGTTTCCACCCCTGCATGCCGTTTTAAATCCATCTCCCCCGTGCGCGCAGATTCGGTTCCGGACATCACACTCCTCGTCCATCACGAAATGGCCATGATCGGCCACAGAAAATCGGCCATGCGGCCCCGCCGTCTCGACTGCCCGCCAACAACGCACTCCGCTCCTTCGGCGAATGCGCTTTGCAGCCTGGAGAATACCTGAGCATTTGCCTGAAAGTGGCTTGAAACAGGTGAGTCACGAGTTAAATCCGCGCTTACAAGCGGCAGATCAGCAATTCGCGCTCGTAAATCATCTCCGGCGGCAGGTGATCGTGCAGGGCCAGGAATAACTCCTCATGCCCCATCACCTCTTTGCGCCACGCCCCGCGATCCACCTCCTGCAGCTTATCGAACGCCGACTGCGGAAACTTCAGTCCCTTCCAGTGAATGTCCTCGAAATGCGGCGTCCATCCGATCGGCGTTTCCCTGGCCAGCGCCCTGCCGTGTACGCGATCCACAATCCACTTCAGCACGCGCATATTCTCCCCGTATCCCGGCCACAAAAACTTCCCGTTCTCGTCTTTCCTGAACCAGTTCACGTGAAAGATCCGCGGGGTCGCGGCCAGGTTCCGCTGCATCCGCAGCCAATGCCTGAAGTAGTCCCCCATGTGGTACCCGCAGAACGGCAGCATCGCCATCGGGTCGCGGCGCACCTTGCCCGTCTCGCCCGCCGCCGCCGCCGTGGTCTCCGATCCCATCGTTGCCCCTACATACACTCCCGACGACCAGTTAAAGGCCTGGTACACCAGCGGCATCGTTGACGCTCGCCGCCCGCCAAATACAATTGCCGAAATCGGAACCCCCTCCGGCTTCTCCCAATCGCGATCGATCGTCGGGCACTGATTCGCCGGAGCCGTGAACCGTCCGTTGGGATGCGCCGCCGGTTTCCCCGTCTTCGCCCCGATCTCCGGGGTCCATCGCTCGCCCCGCCAGTCGATGAGCTCCGCCGGCGGCTCGTCCGTCATCCCCTCCCACCACACCCCGCCCTCAGGAGTCAGCGCCACGTTGGTGAAGATCGTGTTCCGCGCGAGCGTCGCCATCGCATTGGGATTCGTCTTTGCGCTCGTCCCAGGCGCCACGCCGAAAAATCCCGCCTCCGGATTGATCGCGTGAAGTTGTCCGTCCGCCCCCGGCTTGATCCACGCGATGTCGTCGCCCACCGTCCACACCTTCCATCCATCGAACCCCTTGGGCGGGATCATCATGGCCAGGTTGGTCTTTCCGCACGCCGACGGGAATGCCGC
>JASHUH010000072.1 GCA_030040115.1 Acidobacteriaceae bacterium
TCCCACGGCGAAAAAGCCAATCGGCGCGAGCGGCGCGTTTATCGGATCACCGCTGCCGGCAGGAGGGCTCTCGAAAAGGCCCGGGCAAAGGTGAATGAATTACACCAAGAAATTCACGAGGCGCATCCGCGCATGGGGTCGGCACCCTCAAATCCTGGGAACCACTGAGATAGGAAAAGAAGAGGCTGCGCCCCGCGGCTCAGCGGCGACGGCCTGACCCGCCGTGGCCGCCGGAGTGGCCCATCTTCGGGGCCTTGGCGTGGCCGAAACCTCGTGAAGCGCGTCCCCCACCGGAGAAGCCCCTCGGAGCACGTCCTCCGCCGAAACCTTTGGGTTCGCGGCCACGGCCGAAGGACGGGAAGCCACCGGAGCGTTCACCGCCAGCAAACTCGCGCGACGGCGGCGCGGCGAATGCGCGCTGGTTTCCATAGTTGGGCGCCGAGTAGGAGCGGTAAGGGCTTCCGAACGCCCCGCCAGGACGAACTTCGTATCGCTCGGTCGGGCGGCTCGCAAAACCGGATCCGTTCCCCGGATAAGCTTGGGCCCGCCCGCCATAGGCCTGCGAACGATACCCGTAGCTTTGCGCGCCGAAGGCGTTCCGCGGCTCTCGGTTAAAGGCCTGTTGCTGGGGCGAATTTGGCTGCGCATAGCCGGTTTCGGGGTTCGCCAATCCGCGATTGAATCCTTCGCTGCGGCCGTAGCCGGAATACGGTTGCGCCTGCCGGGAAAAAGCCTGCGCCGAGCGGCCCCAACTCTCGGCAGGTCGCCCAAGTGACTCCCTGGGCCCCCGAAAATTGCTCCCTCCGTACGCCTGCGCCCCGCGATAGCCCCCGGCGCCGTACCGCTCCGAACGCGCCCAGCCGCCGTAAGCACGCGGGCCGCCCCGCGGAAAACCCCAATCCCTCACGGAAGCGCTGTGCGTAAAGTAAGCCCCATGATTAAAGAGCACCGCGTGCGCGGCCCAGTTCAATCCCCAACCCAGCCAGCCCCATGGCCAGTGCTCAAAAGCTCCCAGGGCGATGCCCAATCCGAAGCGGATAGGCATCGAGCCCCAAAAAGCTCCCCACGCGCCGGCAAACGAAAACCCGGGATAAGGCGCGAGCGGAGCCCCATAGGCGTACCATGGGTTGTACACCGGCACATACACCGTCTCCGGATTGGCCGGTGCCAATGCAATCGACCCCTGGTCCTCAGTCACGCTCTCTTGCGGAGTGGGCTGCAGGTTACCGGCCTCCTGTGCGCGCTGCCGCAACACCTGCACCGTCTGCATCACGTCGCTCGGCTGGTTGTAGTAGGCTTCGCCCAGGTTGGTCGTCCATTCCAGGTTCTGGTTCATCATGTCCAGCACCTGTGGAAAAGCCGTCAGCGCCTTCACGCTGGCATCCCAGTTTTGCGCATTGGCGCCGGTGGCAACCTGGTCGGGAGATCCGTAGCCCTGCGCTTGCATCTGGTGCAGCCACTGGTCCGCGACCGCCACCTGCGCGGGATACGTTGAGGCGGCCAAAATCTGCGCCAACAGAGCGTCAGGATAGAGCGCAATGGGCGCCACAAGCTGCTCAAGCGACTCGGCGCTCAAGGGTTGCTGTGTCGGATAACTCTGCTGAGCCTCTCCTTCGCCGGGCTGCTCATACGGCTGGGTTGGCTCGAATCCCGGCTGCGCCGGCTCACCGTAAGGCTGTGGCTCCGCGGATTGCGGCGATTGATTCTCCGGCGGCGCATCGTCGGGTTGTGGATATTGCGGCGGTTCGTTTGCCGGCGGCTGAACATAGCCATACGGCACCACGGGCGGCGCCTGTTGGTATTGTCCGTATCCGGAACCGTAGGGGGAAGACGGGTACGGATATGCCTGCTGAGCGCCAACTTGCATGCCGGTTACCAGCAGACCTGCGCCCAGGCCACACAGGACCATCGCCAAACGGCGGCTTGCGGCAAACGGCGAGAGAACCAAGGTCCAGGCAGAATGGGTTCGAAGATCGGATAACCTGGAAAACCGTCCGGATTTCCTCATACGGGCTCCCTCCGCGCTCAAAAATCGCTCGATCGTGATCACCCGGCGACCTCTCACCCTCAGGCCGCATTTCCGGACCTGTAACCTCCGGCCCTCCACCGTTGCGCCGCGCTCGCTGGCGCCGCCGCGCACCGGCTTCGGTCATAGCGGAGCGTCCAATGCTCAGACCCCGCACCGGAGAATTAGTTTCGGCGGAAGCTGAATCCGTTCTCAAACCTGATGTAAATAAAGGGGAAGCGGCTCATGCCGCGTGCGAATCCTCAAACCTTTCGATCTCCAGCTCGGCAATTGAGCGTAAGATCGAACTCTTCAACTCCAAATACGCAGGATCGTTCGGTCTGATTCCTTCGGACTCTTCTAAATGCCGGAGGGTCGACCGAAGCAGGGCCACCAGGGTAGGCAGACTGGCGTCGTCCTCGCGCGAATTCGCCATCTCTCGGTTGGATGCGTTCGTGAGTCGCCGAGCAATCGTTTTATAGGGAAATTCACAGCGGACAAAAACCCAGCGGGCAAAATTACGCGGGACGTTTGCCGTTTTGCCCACTCAAAATCAGATCGACGGTCTGAATATCGACAGCGCCATGACACCCATAGAGGACGGGAAGAACGCGTTCGGCCGGGTAATCGCGGCGCAGTTGGGCCACTTTCTCTGTCCCTGCGCGATAAGCAGGAAGATACATTCGACCCAGCAGAGGATGCCGCCCCCAGGCGCCGGAGAGCCTTTGGGCGAACGCCTCGGTGATCAGGAAAATCGCGGCGTAACGTGGCTGCGGTTTCCCGCTGTTCACGACCTTCGCCCCACGTCATGTACGAACATTGGTTCTTGGCGTCGTCCTGCAACAGCGCCAGCAGCACGCCGATGCGAAGATCCTCATGGGGCAACCCATCTATTTCGCCTACCCCGTGGGCAATGAGCAGGCCATTGTTGGCCAGCCCCTCCGAGCGGTTCCGCGATTCGCTCTCTCTTTGCCTCCGCTCGGGACGGTTCGGGAGGCTTGCCCGTAGATGCTTCAACCGCGCGGGCGTAGGAAACGCGATCGCCCTTGCCTAGCACTTCCAAGGCAAGGTCCCACATAATATCTAGTACATCGATTCCCAAATAACATATCAATCAACTAGACGATGGACAGGTTTTCCAGCTTGTATTTCCAGCGGAAAATTACCGGAGCCTCATTGATCTCTTTGAGGTAGAGGTCGATCCTTTCCTTCAGTTCATCGGCCGAGGCGACGCGGATTC
>JASHUH010000073.1 GCA_030040115.1 Acidobacteriaceae bacterium
CTTGTCCTAACCGGAACGCCCTCGGGCGTGGGACCGCTGAAGCCCGGAGATCGCGTGGAAGTGAGCGCGGCCGGACTGGGTATGCTGGCGAATACAGTGGAGTGCGACTCGGACTGACGCCGGGACCGCAGCCAAATTGCAACCGGCTTTCAACCTGCGCATCCTGAGGAGCGGTACACTAGCGAGGAAAGGGCTCGCGCAGGAAACTTCTTCCCCAGGAGGAAACGATGCCACAGAATTTACTCGAACAGTTGCGCAAGTACACCACGGTGGTGGCCGATACCGGCGATATCGAAGCGATGGAGGAGTTTCGGCCCCAGGATGCCACCACCAACCCCTCGCTGATCACCGCGGCCGCGCAAATGCCGCAGTACCAGCCCATTGTGGATGGCGTGTTAACGGACGCACACAAAGAGCTCGGCGACTCGGCGAGCGATGAGGAAGTGGCCAACCTGGCGTTTCAGCGGCTGGCGATCGCCTTCGGCAAGAAGATTCTGGCCATCATCCCCGGACGCGTTTCGACGGAAGTCGACGCGCGGCTTTCGTATGACACCGAGGCCACCGTCGCGCAGGCGCGCAACATTATCAATCTTTACCAGCATGAAGGCATCGGGCGCGAGCGGGTGCTGATCAAGATTGCTTCGACCTGGGAGGGGATGCGCGCGGCCGAAGTGCTGGAGAAGGAAGGCATCCACTGCAACCTGACGCTGCTGTTCGGCATTCACCAGGCGATTGCGGCAGCCGATGCGGGCGTTACGCTGATTTCGCCGTTCGTGGGGCGCATTCTGGACTGGTACAAGAAGGATACGGGCAAGGATTTTCACGGCGCCGACGATCCGGGGGTGCAATCGGTGACGCGAATCTACAACTATTTCAAGAAATTCGGATATAAGACGGTGGTGATGGGCGCGAGCTTCCGCAACATCGGCGAGATTTGCGAGTTGGCAGGATGCGATTTGCTCACGATTTCGCCGCATCTGTTGGGTGAGCTCGAATCCACTGAAGGCGAGCTGCCGCGTAAGCTCGATCCGGAAAAGGCGAAGGCGATGCAAATTGAGAGAATCAAGGTCGACAAGGCGACTTTCGACGCCATGCACGCGAAGGACCGCATGGCGAGCGACAAGCTGAAGGAAGGCATCGAGGGGTTCTCAGAAGCGCTGGTGAAGCTTGAGAACCTGCTCGCGAAGCGGCTGGCCCAGCTCGAATCGAGGGCGCCGGCGGCGGTGTGAGCGTCCGGAACTCCGAAGCGTGACGGAAGCGGGTGCACGAAGGAGGCGCACGATGGGCAGACGGATTGGTTTCTGGGCATTTGCTGGATTCACAGTGGGAGTCTGTTGGGCGTTTTTCTTTGCGGTCATCTTCGGCCACAGCTTGAGTTACAGCCTACAGACTGCGATTGCTGTCGCGGTCAGAATCACGGTTCCTATTTCATGGGCCGGCCGGAAAATTCCAATGACCTACCACACCGCGATTCTTGTCAACGCGGCAACTTACGCCTTACTGGGCCTGGCAGTCGAACCTTTATGGCGGCGGAAGAAAGCCCTGGGATGAGCTGAGCGGAGACTCCACTTACGGATGAGAAGGGCAGCCCGGGCGGCTGCCCTTTGTTCTTGCGGGCAAAAACAGCAGCGTCAACGCGCAGTCGGCGCGCGCATGTGCTAACCAGTTAGATGCGGTTCTATAGAAAACCGCAACAAATCCGATAAGCTCAGTGTTACAACCAAGTGAACGGGCGAGGGCTGGCTCTTTCCCAGCGCAGCGCAAGAGGGAACAGCCGGAGCCGTGCGGCAAGGCGGCTGGACGCGCTCAGCCGTTGCGGCATCTGAAGAAACAGGTGCCTTGGCAGGAGAGGTTCCGAGGGAGGGGATCCTGCAAGAGGCACATTGAGGCCGATATCGCGCACGGAGGTGTGTGATGCCATCCCAATCTCATCCGCTGGAGCCTTTCTTTCAACAGGCAGTCCGCAATAGTTACGAAGGCAAGCTGGGAATGCACGATCCGGACGTGACAGGGTATGTGGCGCACCTGCTGTGCGAGTTCACCGAAGCCAAGAATCTATACAAGATACGCGACGAGAGCGGCCGGCCGTTGCAGGACCTGGTGGAGATGATGCGGGCCTCGGACCCGGTGAATGGAACGGCGAGCTCGTTTGACGCTGAGCGCGCCCTGCGCAAGTACATTGGCGATTACGCCCTGTTTGTCGCCGGGATGTATCCGGAAGCCGCGGGGTCCACACGGCGGCTTCGTCACCACGCTCCGAGCCTCGCTGAACTCATTAGCGCGGGCAAGGAAAGCTACTTCATCGTGAGCCAGTTCAACCTCTTCGAGTACGAGAAAGAGGCCCCGCTGTTCGCGCGACTCTCCGACGGTTTCGAGCGCTGCATTTTGGGCTTGACTATGGTGCGCGAGGAGCTGAGCCCCGCCAAGAGCTTCAAGATGCTACCCCACCTGCGCAACTAAAGCTGTTTCGATTCTCTGAGTGAGAACTTCCGCTTTAGGAAAGTTGGCCTTGTACGTTCTGGTGGCGAGTTCCCACGCATCCAAACCGAGCAGGGGTCTGCCACCTCCTCGGACCGCGCCACGTGCCCCAACCCCCCCTCCGCAGAAAAGATCTACAAATGTCAGTGTCTGCATTTGCTTCTTTCAAGCTCGCTCCACCTTATACCGTTGAATCGAGGTTGCCCAAGTTTACTAGGCCGCGAAAGGCCGTGCAATCAGCTGCCTTTTCACGAGGATAGGCCGCCTCAATTATTTCGGACCTAGTCGCAGGCCTGTTTCGGGCACGAAGACGCATATAGGTGATCACTGTTAGGGATGCAGTTAGCTCGCCCCTGCGCCTGAACACGTAGTGAAGGTCATCCTTGCATGCAAGACTTCATGCTGGCACTCGAGAATTTTTCGAAGACGAGGCTCGACGAGGAAGAGCGCCCCGTTCATCGGCACAAACGGACATCGAAAGCTGTCTATAGGCAAATGGTCCCGGGGTGGTCCCGAAAAAACCGAGGGAACGTCTAAATTATTTGTTTTGTTGGCGCCCCCGACGGGATTTGAACCCGTGTTAATCGCCGTGAAAGGGACCCGAATGACCGTAACTGATTGAAACTAAAGAGCACGATTGGCCTCAAATTGTGCGTTTTGGCACCTTCAGAACCCGTTATCGAACCCGGATTCTGTTCCGAATTACAGCACAACACCACTGCCGTAGCAGGCGGTCAGGATGGCGACCGCTTGGTTGTAGCGTGTGCACACCGTCATCCACTGCGCGGTCGCTGGCGAAATCCATTCAACGCACTGCAGGAGATGTGGCAAAGTGATCGTCGGTTGAGCTGCAAAGCCTGTGTAGACCTCGTTTCTGCTGGTCAGAATTGGTTCATGGTGCGCGATGCGGTTGCGCAATCGACGAACCACTTCCAGACGCCAATGGACAGCCCGCCGAGGCACATGTGCATGAAGAAATGCCTTGTGAAGGCTGGCGGACCACAACGCATGAAATTGTGAGGAGATGAGGCTCGGCCAAAAACCAAACGGCAGCTCCGCGATGACTTTCCCGATCGGCGCGCCAGCACCGGCGGCGCGTCGTGCATCGTTGATCATGCCGTTCATCGGCGCCGTGAACGACAGCCGTGGAATCGTTCTCCAGGGAAGAACCAGACCATCACGAAGCCAGTCGATCCCTCCAAGGTCATTGGTCATTTCGTAGTGAAGGCTATTGCGTACGGCGACTTCCAGACCGTGCAGGAACCCGAAAAGCTCCTCGGAAATTGCCAAGTTGTCCTCGTACAACTTCAGAGCCTTGCTCTGGTCGCCGCCGGTCGCGCGTACGTAGCGAGACAATCGGGCAAGGGACATCGTCCGCTCAAGATCGGCAAGAAATTCCGGCCTGTAGGGCCCCGAGGACACCCCTTTACTCCTGCGCTGAATCGCGTATACTAAATGAGAACGCTGCCGGAGCCATCCCTGCCGAAAGGCACATGACCGGGGCAACGCAATAGAGAGGGGAAGGCCAGTCGGCTTTCCCCTCTTCCTTTTATAGCGCATTTCCAATTCCTTACTGATCCAATCCCCGTACAGCGAATCCTAATTTCCGCAAATCAGGTTGAGACAAGCACGAATCTCAGTCCAGCTTTTTGGCGCGTTCACTTAACGTGCAAACGGCTGCGATGATTGTCCCGGGGCCGAACTTTGATGCCAAAAAGTTATACCGGAAAGACAAAAAGTTATTGGACACGGGGTTGAGTTTCGGCCTACTTTCGCGGCATGACGCGGCCTGAAATGGGCCGCCGGAGGTGCCGATGATCGTCCCGATTCCATCCATCCTGCGCCGCCGCCCCGCCTCATGGTGCTGGCTGCGCCGAATCCGCCAACCCGTCCCCCTCTTCTTTCTGCTCGTTCTCTGTCCCGCCTTGGCGTTTGCACAGAGCTCGCCGTTCGACACGGGCTTCACCGCGATCCAAACCCTCTTCACTGGAACCGTCGCCAAAGTCGCCAGCCTGATCGCCATCGTGATCGGCGGCTACCAGTTCGCCCACGGCGAGCCCGGAGCCAAGCGAAGTCCGTGAGTTCCAGTTTCTTTGTGGGCGGCTTTGGCCCGAGCACCGCGGTCATTGCATCTGGTTCGGCACTGCCGATCTTTTCTGGTCGCTCATAGAATTGCTGGATGTTGGTCAGAAATAGCATTCCCTCTGCCGGCGCTCTCTCCGCATCCCCGCGCATCACGCAGTCTAAGTCCCAAAAGATTTCCAGTTCCTTCGGAATCACAGGGTCCGCCCGAAACACTCGTCCGCCAATAAAATCCGTCCTCAGGCGTTCAAGAACAATGACATTGGGCGCCAGCACAAGAAAGGTCTTTGCGTACTCTTGGGCAACCGGCTCCGTTTCTCTCGCCGCATTCAAGTATTGCCATGCAACCGCCAGCGCCATCACCTTGGTCTTGCCCGACCCAGTCGCCATCTTGACGCAGTAACGGGAAAAATCATCGTAAGGAGGCAAGCGCAGATCCCGCGTATCTTGTGCATAACGCTCCAGGAGCGCCTTCCGCGTGCGTACTTTCTCGTACTCCCAGACAAAAATCAGCGTTTCGATTGCTTCCTGCTGCGAGTGGTGATACTTAAAAGGAACGCCATTGGGCAGTTTATGATCGCTGTGGAACCAGTAGTTCAATAGGATGCGCGTTGTTTCCGTAATCCCCTTATAGCCGCCAACGACCCACGCCTTCACCGCTTCGCGCAGCGCCGGTACACAAGGGGCTGTTCGCAGCCTTGAGGTAACATCCAACAGCTCTGTTTGCGCGTCACTGGCCGCCTTCTT
>JASHUH010000074.1 GCA_030040115.1 Acidobacteriaceae bacterium
GTGGCCCGCAACGCCTTGACGTTGGTCACCGCCTTGTTCCCTGTGAAAGTGATCGTCCCCAGCCGGTAGCGATCGCCCTCTTCGATCGGCAAAGTAATGTCGATGCGCTTGCCGGTGCGCGGCCGGAAGGTGAACCAGTTCAGCCCGCCCTCATCGCGAATCGTGGTGCGAGGCTCTTCGACTGCCGCATTGGCGTAGCCCTTGTCCCGGTACGCCTGCCGCACCCGCTCCGTGTCCTCCTCCAGCTTCGAGGAATCGTAGGTCTGCGGGAAAAGATCCTCGAAAATAATCGAGTAGGGAATGCCGATCGGCTTCAGATTCTTCATCGAGCGCCGCAGGTAGAGCGCGCTTAGGTGCGGATTGCCGGTGAACCGGATTCTGCCCACCTTCACCACCGGCCCTTCCTTGATATTGAAAGTAATCTGCACCGACGCCGGCGGAATGGTCTTGATATCCTCGCGAATCGTGGCGAACTGGTGGCCGTGCTCGGCCTCCATCTCTTTGATGACCGTCTCGGCCTGCTTGATTTTGGTCGGATCGTACTGGCTGTCGACCGACAGGCCCACCTTCTCCTTCTTGAAGCGATCGAGGATGTCGGACTGGGTGATCGAATTGTTGCCCTTGTAAACGATCTCGCGGATGTCAGGCTTCTCCCGCACGTAGATATTCAGGATGATTCCCTTTTCCGTGTCTTCGCGGTCGATGCGCAGATCGTCGAAGTATCCGGTGTTCCAAAGCGAGTTGAAGTCGCGCTCGATCGAGATCGGGTCGTAGGTGTCGCCGGGGTGGGTGAAGAGCCGGGCGAGGATGGTCTCTTTGGGAATCCGCCGGTTGCCGATCACGCGAATCTCATCGATGGTGTTGGGCTCCTGGTTCTGGGCCGAGGGAACCGGCTGCTGGGCCTTTGCCGATGCGGCGGCGAACGCCAGGCTCATCAGCACCAGGATGCTCCAAAAGACGCGCGCCGAACTCGCGAACCTGATCGCGCTGCGGAGGGGGATGCGCCTGATCTTCACCGGGCCAGGGCCCTGCGGCGTACAAAAGTACTGGTGCGGTCCATGGTTCGACTTCACGGGAAAAATATGCCCACCCTCAATTGCTGAATGATCGTTCCTTCATCGAGGAAAGAATGATTATATTGGACCGCGGTCACCCCGCCCAAACCTGCGGGTGAGTCTTCGGTTTCGACACCTGGACCCTTCCGCCATCTCGCCGCTGCATAATGCCTGCAACCGGATCGCGCCGCTCCTCTCCTCATGGCTCCGGAACAAAAATGCTCTCCCGGATCTTGGTTCGTTTTGCCTCGGCAAGCGTGGCTGGCCGCCGGCAGCACCCCGCATTTTCGGGACCCAGTTCACAGTCTACTGGACCCGGCCGGATCGCCGCCCTTGGGCAGCCACCGAGCCGTCGAGCATCCCACGCGGGGATTTTTCTTAAAATCCATTAGACGCGGACCGAGAGCGCAGGACATCGTTCCGCAGCGAGGTTTTCCGTCCATGGAAGAGCCCCCGCAGACCGTCTATTCCTTCTCCGCGCCGCTGCTCGACGGGCGCGCCGTAAGTCTGGATGCTTTCCGCGGCCAGGTGCTGCTCATCGTCAACACCGCCAGCCAATGCGGATTCACTCCACAGTATGCAGAGCTTGAGACCCTCTATCGCGCCTATCGGCTTCGCGGCTTCGCGGTGCTCGGCTTTCCCTGCAATCAGTTCGGCAGGCAGGAACCGGGCACGGCCGATGAGATTGGCGCGTTTTGCGAAAGAAACTACGCCATCAGCTTTCCCCTGTTTGCCAAAATCGAGGTCAACGGGCCCAAAACACATCCTCTTTACCGCTTCCTGAAGAAGCAAAGGCGGGGCGTCCTCGGATTTTTTACCGCCGGACGAATCCAATGGAACTTCACCAAATTTCTCGCCGGCCGCCAAGGAGAAATCGTCGCGCGGTACAGTCCGTCGACCCGGCCGGAGACCCTCGCCCCCGCCATCGAGCGCCTGCTCGATGGTGCATAAAGTTGCCCGTTCCGGCGATTTTCCGGATGCTTGCTGACCATGACTGGGAGAAGCAATATCCTGCTCACGCGGTGAAATCGGAGGCTGGCCCTCGGACCGCGGTGGGTCTCGATGCCGGACGCAACAGAGCGCAAATGGCCGCCCTGCCCGAAAATTGTATCCTTTCCACCCTCTCAAACGTCCCAAGTGAGTAGGGGCAGTTTTCGTTCTTTTCCTTTGTCTTTAGCTTTCGATTAACATAGTTCTTTCAAGTGGATATTTGGACCGGGAAGCGGCAGGCGCGCTACGGGTCCGGGAATCCGAAAAGCCGGCGCGAGCCGGACCAGAGCTGCCGCCAACGCCCTTCCGGGAGGTGGGGCGCTCCGGTCAAGGTAAAACGACGCCAGGACGCCGGCGGGAGCGAGTGCCAAATTTATGATGTGGTTTGTCCGGCTTGCGCTCAGGCGGCCCTACACCTTTGTCGTCTTTGCGCTTTTCATTCTGATCGTGGGCGTGCTCAGCATCGAGACGATGCCGACGGATATCTTTCCCAATATCGATATCCCGGTCGTGACCGTGGTCTGGCAGTTCCAGGGGCTTTCTCCGTATCAGATGGCCAACCGCATCGTTTATAACAGCGAGCGCGTCCTCACCACGGCGGTCAACGACATCGAGCACATTGAATCGCAGTCTCTGGTGGGGGTAGGCGTTATCAAGATCTTTTTTCAGCCCCACGTGAACATCGGCGAGGCCATCGCCCAGGTGACCGCAGTCAGCGGGGCGATCGCGCGGCAGTTACCCCCGGGTACCTTTCCTCCTTTCGTCATTCAGTACGACGCCGCCAGCGTTCCCGTGCTCCAGCTCGGCCTTTCCGGCCAGGGATTGAACGAGCAGCAGTTGAACGACCTGGCCATGAACGACATCCGCGTGCAACTGGCCACCATCGAGGGGGCGCAGATTCCCTTTCCCTATGGGGGCAAGGTGCGCCAGATCCAGGTTGACCTGAACATGCCCGCGCTGCAAGCCAGGGGACTATCGCCGTCGGATGTGGTCAACGCCGTCAGCGCGCAAAACATCATCGCGCCTTCGGGCACCATCAAAATCAACCGCTTCGAGTATCAGGTGGAGACCAACTCCGCGCCCAGCCTGATCTCGGAACTGAACGACATGCCCATCAAGGCGGCGAATGGAGCCGTCGTCTATATCCACGATGTGGCGCACGTGCGCGATGGGTTCCCCCCGCAGACCAACATCGTGCGCGTGGACGGGCGCCGCGCCGTGCTGATGAACATTCTGAAGACCGGCTCGACGTCCACGCTCGACATCATTAAGGGCGTGCGCGACCGCCTGGCCTTCATTCGGGGCGAGTTGCCGCCCACGCTGCGCATCGCCGCGGTTTCGGACCAGTCGCTCTTTGTGCGCGCCGCGGTGAGCGGCGTGGTCCGTGAGGCCATCATCGCTGCCTGCCTCACGGCGTTGATGATTCTGATCTTCCTCGGGAGCTGGCGCTCCACGCTGATCATCGCCGTTTCAATTCCGCTTTCCATTCTCTGCTCGCTCATCCTGCTCGACGCTTTGCACGAGACCATCAACATCATGACGCTGGGCGGCCTGGCGCTGGCCGTCGGCATTCTGGTCGACGACGCCACCGTCGCCATCGAGAACATCAACCGCAATCTCGAACAAGGCAAGGAGCTGGAGCAGTCCATTCTTGACGGTTCGGCGCAGATCGCCACGCCGGCCCTGGTCTCCACCCTCGCCATTTGCATCGTCTTCGTACCCATGTTTTTCCTCACCGGCGTGGCCCACTATCTGTTTGTGCCCATGGCCGAAGCGGTGGTCTTCGCTATGCTCGCCAGCTATGTGCTCTCGCGGACGCTGGTGCCCACCATGGCCAAATACATGCTCCGCGAGCACGACGACGCGCAGGTCCAGCGCAAGCGCGCCAGCCGCAATCCCCTGGTGCAGTTTCAGGTGGCGTTCGAGACGGGGTTCGAGAACATGCGTCGCGGCTATTTGCGCCTGCTGACCTTGTGCGTGGACCACGCCGGCGTATTTCTGCTTCTTTTTCTCGCCGTCATGGTGGGATCTGTTGCGTTGCTGACGCCGTGGCTGGGCCAGGACTTCTTCCCCTCCGTCGACGCCGGTCAGTTCAAAATTCACGTGCGCGCCCATACCGGCACGCGCATTGAGGAGACGGCGGCGCTCTGCGATCGCATTGAAGCCACCATCCGCTCGCAGATCCCGGCCAAAGAGCTGGTGACCATCATGGACAACATCGGCTTGCCTAACTCCTCGCTGAATCTCTCCTACTCGACCTCCGCGCCGGTGGGACCTTCGGACGCCGATATCCAGGTGCAGCTCGCGCCCCACCATCATCCCACCGCCATGTACGTGCGGCGGTTGCGCGAGGTGCTCAACCGCGATTACCCGGGCGTGATGTTCTACGACACTCCGGTGGATATCGTGACCCAGATTCTGAACTTCGGACTGGCCGCGCCTATTGACCTGCAGATCGTGGGCTTCAACCTCGAAAATAATCGCGAGCTCGCCGAGCGCATCCTCGAACAGGTGCGCCACGTGCCGGGGGCGGTGGACGCGCGCATCCAGCAGCCGTTTAACGATCCGAACCTCACCATCAACGTCGATCGCACCCTGGCTGAAGACACCGGACTGACGGATCAGAACGTGACGCAGAGCCTCTTGGTGGCCCTGAGCGGAAGCTTCCAGACCAGCCCTAATTACTTCCTCGATCCGCGCAACGGCGTTTCCTATAACATTGCCGTGCAATCGCCGCAGTATCGGCTGGATACGATGGCGGATCTGAAGAGCATGCCTATCACCGGCCCCGGCGCGGTTTTGCAGGATGGCGATCCCGTCAGCACCACTGCGCCCGGCGCGGTCCCGAACGGCTCGCCCGGCGCGGCATCGACGATGGCTCCCGGTTCTGCTTCCATGGGCCCCGGCGCTCCCAAACCCGTTGAAGTCCTCGGCAACCTGGCTCAAGTCGATCCCGGCGCTGAGGAAGCCGAAATCAGCCACTACGACATCGAGCCGGTTATCGATATTTTTGCCAATGTGGACGGCGCCGATCTGGGCAGCGTGACGCGCGCCGTGGAACGGATTGTGGCGCAGAACCAGAAAAACCTGCCCCGCGGTTCGCATTTCATCCTGCGCGGGCAGAGCGAGACGATGTACAAATCCTACTTCGGCTTGCTGGCTGGATTGGCGTTTTCGATTCTGCTCGTCTACCTGCTCATCGTGGTCAATTTCCAGTCGTGGCTGGACCCGTTCCTGATCATTTCCGCGCTGCCGGCGGCGTTGGCCGGGATCGTCTGGTTTCTCTTTTTAACCGGCACGCGGCTGAGCGTGCCCGCGCTGACCGGCGCCATCATGTGCATGGGTGTGGCCACTGCGAACTCCATCCTGGTGGTGAGTTTTGCCCGCGAGCAGATGGAGGCGATGGTGGGCGATGCACGCACCGCAGCGCTGAATGCGGGTTTTGTGCGCATTCGCCCGGTCATCATGACCGCGCTGGCCATGATTATCGGGATGGTGCCGATGGCGCTGGGCCTGGGCGACGGCGGCGAGCAGAACGCACCCCTGGGCCGCGCCGTCATCGGCGGCCTGATGCTGGCCACCGTAGCTACGCTCTTCTTCGTGCCCGCCTTCTTTTCATTCATTCACGGTCATCTTCAGCGCCGACGCAAAGCCGCACAGGTCGCGGCTGGAGCCGCTGCTTTCGATGATTTCGACGAGACTCGGGAGTAGCCCTCATGAACGAAGCGTCCCATTCGCAGACACCGCCAGCCGACAGTCATCACGCCCCGCCCGAGACAAAGCCCATCTCCGGCCGCAGGACCATCGCTGGTGTTGTCGTGGTGCTGGCTATTCTCGGCTTGCTGGCCGGGATCGGCATCCTGCACCGCACCCATGCCGACACCGTGCTGGCCGACCGCACCGAGGCGATGGCCGCGCCCACGGTCAGCGTCGCCTCCGCCATGCAGGGCGCTCCCACTGATAATTTCGTGCTTCCCGGCAACGTCACTGCGTACACCGATTCACCCATCTATGCGCGCACCAACGGATATCTGCTCCACTGGTATTTCGACATCGGCGCGAAGGTGAAGAAAGGCGCCTTGCTGGCCGTGATCGCCACCCCTGAGCTGGACCAGCAGCTTCGCCAGGCGCAGCAGGACCTGGCTACCGCGCAAGCCAACGCCAATATCGCGCAGATCCAAGCCAAGCGCTACACCGACCTGGTGAAGTCCGACGCGGTAAGCCAGCAGGATACCGACACATTCGTCAATCAGGCGGCAGCCACGGCCGCAGCGGTTCGTTCCGCGCAGGCCAACGTGCAGCGCCTCAAAGAGCTGCAGTCTTTCGAGCAGGTCTACGCGCCCTTCGATGGCGTGGTGACGGCGCGCAACGTGGACACCGGCCAACTGATCAACCAGGGCGCCGGAACGGAGCTATTCCACATGCAGGCCCTCGAGACGCTGCGCGTCTACACCAACGTTCCCCAGGTCTACTCGCAGTCCGTCAAGCGCGGTATGAAGATTCCCTTGACCTTTCCCGAGCACCCCGGCAAGACCTTTTCGGGCACGCTGGTGCGCACCGCCGACGCCATTGATCCTGTCACCCGCACGCTGCTGGTGGAAATCGACGTGGACAACCGCTCCGGCGAACTGATGCCCGGCTCGCTGGCTCAGGTGCATTTCAAGACCCCGCCTACCAGCCCCACTTTTGTTGTGCCGGTTGCCGCGTTGATCTTCCGCAAGGAAGGGTTGCGTGTCGGGATTGTGGTCAACGGCAATACGGCTCACCTGGTTCCGGTGATCATCGGCGAAGATGACGGCGCTACCGTGCAGATTGACAGCGGTCTTAATCCCGGCGACCAAGTCATCCAGGATCCTCCGGATTCACTTATCGACGGCGAACGCGTCACCGTGGTTCATCCCGGCTCAGCCGTCTCCACCGACGGAGGCCTGTAAGATGCGGCTTTCCGTCGCCAGGGTATATCGCCAACCGATCCCGTCAAACCGCCCCCTCATAGCTCACCGCGAGCGCACATTGCGACGGTGGGCCATAGGCGTTTGCCTGCCGGGTTCTATCGCGTTGGTCGCGCTTACCGGTTGCAAACCCGTCGGGCCCAACTATCAGCGCCCGGGCTTCGGCGCTCCGCCAGCCTACAACGAATTGGGCGCCTCGTCGGTCGTCCCACCGCCCAATCCTCCCGGCGGGACCTGGACGCCGGCCAATCCCTCCGACGGCATGTTGAAAGGCAGATGGTGGGAGATCTACGGCGACTCGACGCTGAACCGGCTTGAGAGCCGCATCGCCACCACCAACGTGCAGTTGCGCCAGGCCCTCGAAATCTATTACGCCGCGCGCGACCAAGTGGTCGAGGCGCGCGCCAATTTCTATCCCACCGTCTCCGCCCAGGTTTCTCCAACGGAATTAAAATACTCGGCAAACGAACCGCTCTTCAACAAGGCAGATTCCACCACCTACAGCGACTTGGTTCTCCAGGGTCAGGCAAGCTGGGAGCCGGACTTCTTCGGCCGCATCCGGCGCACCGTCGAGCAGGCCCGCGCCAACGCCCAAGCCACCGCCGCCGAGGCAGCCAACGTGGACCTGACCTTGCAAGCCGAAATGGCCAGCGACTATTTCGAGCTGCGCGGCCTCGATTCCCAAATTCAGTTCCTGCGAGACACCGTCGCCGACCTCGAGCACCAGCTTCAACTGACTCGGCAGCGGCTGGCCGGCGGCGTGGCCACGGCGGTCGATGTAGCGCAAGCCGAAACCGAGCTCGAAACCGTCCGCGCCCAATTGGTCGACGCCGGCGTGGCCCGCGCCCAGTTCGAGCACGCCATCGGGACCATCGCCAATTACAGCCTGTCCAGCTTCAGCATTCCCTTTTCGCCTTTGAACCTGCCTCTGCCCAAAATCCCCACCGGAGTTCCATCGCAACTGCTCGAGCGCCGGCCCGACATCGCCGCTCAGGAGCGCCTCACCGACGCCGCCAACGCGCAAATCGGCATCGCCATCAGCGCTTTTTATCCCAGCATCCCCCTGGGCGCCACCGGCGGCTTTCAAAGCACCAGTCCGGGAACGTGGATTGAAGGCCCAAGCTCGCTTTGGAGTCTGGGCGCCCAAGCCACAGAGCTTCTCTTCGATGCCGGTCAGCGCCATGCCCTCACGGATCAGGCCCGCCATGCTTACGAAGCCCAGGTCGCCGGATATCGCAATACCGTTTTCTCGGCCTTCGAGGATGTCGAAGACCAGCTCTCGTCTCTGCGCATTCTCGAACAGGAAGCAAACGTGGAACAGACCGCCGTCGCCTCCGCGCAGCGCTCCTTCAATCTTTCCAACCAGCGCTACCGCGGCGGGGTCACGAGCTACCTCGAAGTTCTCACCGCCGAACAAACCCTGCTCCAGGATCAATTCACCGCCATCAACCTCCAAACCCGCCAGTTCGCCGCCAGCGTCGGCCTGGTCCGCTCCCTGGGTGGCGGCTGGGACGTCACGCAGTTGCCATAAACAAGCTCATCGTTACCCTGATCGCTGACCCTTGATCGCTGACCCCTAACCCTTGGCCTTCACACCATGGCCCTTTCTTTGACCCTCAAATACTCATTCAAAACCGCGGAAGTCAAATGTCCCGGATCGAGATCGAGGGTCAGCGCGCCCTGTTCCCGTAAACGGGCGAGCAACAATTCGCGCCGTCCCGCCAGCTCCTGCGCCGCGGCGGCGCGAAACATCTCATCGATGTTCTTCGGCCGCCGATTGGCGATCACTGTCAAATCCGGCTGAGCCATAGCGACAAAGAGCAGAACATGCCGGCGCAACAACTGCAAGGCGCCCTCCACCACTTCCGGCCGCATCGCGGTCTCGACCAGATCGGTGATCCACAAAATCAGCGCGCGACGCGGCTGCAACCGGTTCAGCACCGCGGTGGCGCGCAGGTGGTCGGCTTCGCTCGACTCGGCCCGCGCCTGCGCCAGCGCCTCCACAATCAACCGCAAATGCGCTGCCCCGCGACCGGGCAGCACGCGCTGCTGAACATTTTGTCCGTAAACCAACAATGCCGCGCGGTCGCCTGAGAACAAAGCCAGTTGCGCCAGCGCCAGCGCCGTTGAGCAGGCGTGGTCGAGCTTCGAGTGCGGAACGGATCGCACTTCCGGCGGGGCGAGCGCTCCACCGGGGGGCAAGATCTTGGCGCGCAGCAGCCTGCCCGCATCGATCACCATCCAGACCGCCTGACTGCGCTCGGTCTGAAAGCGGCGTGTGACGAGCTGGCCGCGCCGCGCCGTCGCCGTCCAGCACACGTCGCGCAAATCGTCGCCCTCGAGATACTCGCGCAGGCTTTCGAAATCCCGGCCCAAACCCCGCTGTTGCGCCCGACGAAGCTGCAAATCAATCTGGCGACCACGGGCGAGATAGATTTTCTGATCCTCGCCATAGCGCAGCGCAGGGTAGACGCGCACCGTCTGCTCGAGTTCCGCCACGGCCCACCGCTCCACCAGCCGCAACGGTGAGGCGTAGCGAAGATAGACGCTGCCCGCGCGCGCGTCTCCGCGTTCGCGCGGCTCGATTTTGTAGCGGACCGTCGCGCGCGTGCCGGGAACCGCCAGCAGATTGTAAGTGGCCGGGGAGCCGGCAAGCGCCTCCGGCAGATCATCGGTCAGCCGGCATTCGAGCGCCGTTCCGCTCTGTTGCTCAACGGCCAGTTCGATCTCCGTTGGACTATCGAGCGCCGGCGCGTTACTCCACGAGCGCTCGATTTTGATCGCCCCCGGCGCGGGCAGCCGCAATCCATCCAAAAGCACGGCGGCAATCACCAGCGCATCCCACGCCAGCATCCCATAGGCAAGGCGCGCATCAAAAAACCCCGGCAGCGTCAGCGCCAGTCCGGCCACCAACAGCCAGATCGTCCGCGGCGTAAGAGCAAAGGCAAACCGCACCCGCGCCCGGCAGACCGCGCGTATTGGCTCAGGATGGAGCGACCCCGTCATCACCCCCTCGGCACCGCCAC
>JASHUH010000075.1 GCA_030040115.1 Acidobacteriaceae bacterium
GTTCGAGTTCATTCATATTTGAGCGCCTCCACGGGATCCATTTGAGCGGCGCGGGTGGCGGGAACGGTGCCGAAGACGACGCCCACGGCGGTGGCCGAAGTCAGCGCAATCAGCACCGAAAGCCAGGAAAAGGGCACGGCGTAATTGGTGAAGAAGCGGACGGAGAGCGGGATCATCAATCCGACCAAGGTGCCCACAACGCCCCCGGTGAGGGAAATTATGACCGCTTCAGAGAGAAACTGCAGTTGGATCTCACGATAGGTGGCGCCGAGGGCCTTGCGGATGCCGATTTCGCGGATGCGGGAGCGGACATTGGCCAGCATGATGTTCATGATGCCCACCCCGCCCACGGCCAGGGTTACAGCGGCTACCAAAACCAGCACGGCGGTGAGGATGTTGGCAATTTCGCCCGCGGTGGTGATCAGGGCCGCAAGGGTCTGCGCCACATAGACCGAGTTGGGCCGGTGGCGGGCATGGACAATGCGCACGATCTCCTTGGCCGCGTCGGGCACTTCGCTCATGTTGCGCATGGAGAAGTAGATCTGGTTGACGGCCTCCGTGCCGGTGAAATAGCGGGCTACGGAATAGGGAATGAGAACCGTTTCAGCGGCGATCTCCGATTCACCGAAATCGGTCACTGCTTCGCGGAAGACGCCTACGATGGTGAAGGGAATGCCCTGGATCTGGAAGTTCTGTCCCACGGCTGCGTCGTCGTTGCCGTAGCGTTCGTCGGCGAACTTCTGGGTCACCACGGCGCAGTGCAAGTGAGTGGCGTCGTCAGTCTGGTCGAAGAAGCGGCCGTCGGTGACGATGAGGTTACGAATCTGCTGATAATCGGGGCTGACGCCGAGCACCAGGGTGTCCTTCGCCACGCCTCCGCCGAAGTTGATGCGATCATGCATGGCCAGGACTGGGGAAGAATAGATGACGCCGGGCACTTCCTGATCCACGATTTTTTCGTCCTCGACGGTGAGGTAGTCGTTGTAGACCACGCGCTCGGAGGGGGTGGCGCCTCCGCCAGCATATTCGAGCTCGACCATGTTGGTGCCGACTTTCTCGATTGACTGCTGCACGAATCGCTTGCCCGTCATGCCGATGGTCACCACCAGAATCACCGATGCGGTTCCGATGACCATGCCCAAGGCGGTGAGGGCGAAACGGGTCTTGTTGGCCTTGAAGCTGTCCAGGGCCAGCTTCAGAATCTCGCTCATCACCAGGGTTTCCCGGGCGCTCAACAGCGTCTCTTCAAAACCGCGATGGCGAGTTTCTTCGAGAGTCTTCATCCTGCTTACCAAGATGCGACAGCATGATCCGGGGTTCGACGAGATTTGCGGGGCCGGGCGCACGGCCCGCTAGGGATAGATTACGCGCCTCACGCGCACCTTGAAAGCGCCGCCGCCCCAAGGTCGCGAGCGTCTATGGCTGGGGCGGCTTGGCCGGCGCACATTGGATGGCGGTATCGCGCCGCCACCGGATGAGATCCAAGGCCACGCCTTGCATGCAGTAAGTAGGACCGTCGTGCGGCACGCGGTGAAATCGATACCCGCACCCATCTTAGGCCGGGCGCCTTTGACGAGCAGGCTATAGAAAATGCCGGAGCGGCGATCTTTCAGCATCAGGCAGCGCGGTTCCGCGCCAGTCTGGACGCAGCCTTGGCCGCGCACCGGCGCAGGCTTGGGAAGACCCTGGCCCCCGGTCAGGGCCAGCGCCAACAGGAGCGCAAACGCGAGCGCGATTGCGTTCACGACGGTTCGCCTTCCTGCGCGCCGATGAGCTGCGGATTGTCAGCGTGGGGGGCGGATTGGAAGCCGTTCCATAGCCTGGCCAGGGTTTCGAGGGGCAAGGCTTCGGCGCGGGACTGGGGATGGATACCTGCTTGGGCGAGGGCCGCGGTGACGGCGGGAGGCGCAAAGCCGGCGGCGCGCAGATTGTTGGCCAGCGTCTTGCGTTTATGCGCAAAGGCCCGGCGCGCGAAGCGGAGAAAGCCGGCCGGGTCGGCGATGCCCAACTCAGCGAAGCGCGGCGCAAAGCGCCAGCGGAAGACCGTGGAGCGGACCTGGGGCGGAGGCGAAAAGGCCGACGGGGGCAAGGTGAACAGCGGCTCGACCGGGCCGTGAATCTGCACGGTCACTGTGAGCAGACCGTAATCCCGCGATCCCGGCGCCGCGGTGACACGAGCGGCGACTTCCTGCTGCACCATCAAGACGGCGAGATCGAGAGCCGCGTGGCTGGCGGCCAGTTTGAGCAGGAGGGGCGAAGTGATGTAGTAGGGCAAGTTGCCCACCACACGGAGCTTCATGCCGGCCCGAGCTCGAGCCGCGGCGAAATCGAAGCGCAAAACGTCCTGTTCGAGGATGGTGACGCGCCCGGCGGGAAACCGGCGGCGGAGAGCGGCGGCGAATTCGGAGTCCAGCTCGACGGCCAGCACATGGCTGGCCCGCGCGGCCAACTCTCCAGTGATGGCCCCGCGTCCCGGCCCGATCTCGACCACGGTTCGCCCCGCCACATCGCCGAGGGCCGCAGCGATCCGCTCGGCCGCCTGGTGGTCGATAAGAAGATTCTGTCCAAGCTTGGGTTTGGAGGGCATGAGTGAAGTCGCCGCTACTCATCTTAGATGAACCGCGCACCGCGCCGCGGCAGCCCGCCGGGCAGCCCTTCCGCCAAAAACTCCACGGACAGTTTCTCTCCCCGTCACCCCGAATGGACCGGCTGATTAGATAACCGTGTCGGCTCCGTAGCCGCCGGGTAGACTTGGATCACTCAACGAACCAAGGCGCGGAGGAAAGGAGCCGAGCACATGAAGATTGTAGGATGCGATTTACATACGCGCTATCAGCAGATCGCGATGCTG
>JASHUH010000076.1 GCA_030040115.1 Acidobacteriaceae bacterium
TACGGCAAGGGTTTGAGGCCCATGCGCCGGGTGGCGGCAAGGGCAAAGGGAACCATGACCAGGCAAATAATGTCGTTGACAAAAAAGGCCGCGAGCGCGCCGGTGATGAAAATGGTGGCGGGGAGCAGATTGCGCGGACTCAGGCGCGCCACGATGTGCTCGGTGATCCAGTCGAAGAAACCCGCGAGGCGCAGGCAGCCGACCACGAGCATCATGGAGAAGAGCAGCACCAGGGTGGCGAAATCGACCGAGCGCAGCGCCTGCCCGGCGCTGACCACGCCGAAGGCCACCATCAACACCGCGCCGACGATAGCCCCGCCGGGCCGGTCGATCTTCATTCCGGGCAGCTTGCCGAGGGCAAAAACGACGTAGCTGGCTGCGAAGACGATGTAGCCCGCGGCCGCCTGCCAATGGGCAAGCGGAATCGCGGAGACCGGCAACGGCGCATGCGCAAGGAAAGCTAAGCCCATGTGGAATCAGTGTACGTGGGGATGGCGGGCGGCGGGGTGCATGCATCCACGCGCCGCGCTGTCGCGGACGCCGTTAGCGACCTATCCGGAGCTTAAGGCGCGTGCAGTGCGGAGGGGGTCTTTTCCCGGCAAGTGTTCGCAGTGGTTGTGGAAATCGAGCCCACTTTCTCTGTTGTCACTCCTACCCGCGCGTCGGGCTCTCTTCATCTCTGTCATTACCAAGTGATTACGCGTTCCGCATGATTCAAAATCCGGGTCCGGGCGTTTGTTGATATGATCTGACAACATGGGTACGACTTTGGAGCATCACTGTGGTTGCGAAATGGATTCTGCTCCCTTCAAACCCGCGGACACTGGCCATGACATTTTTGATGTCTATTTCTCTGCCGACGTCGAGACCGACGGACCCATCCCAGGGCCTTTCTCCATGCTCTCATTTGGGCTTGTTTTAGCTGGAACCTTCGATGGCAAGACCTTCTCGCGACCCGGCCAATACAACGAAAGCTTTTACCGTGAGCTCCGGCCTATATCGGATGAGTTTCAGCCTGACGCTCTGCGAGTAAACAGGCTGGACCGCGAGCGTCTTCTGAGAGAGGGGACTCTCCCCGTCACAGCTATGACTGACGCAGCAGAATGGGTTAAGTCGCTCGCAGGCACAGGCCGCCCAATACTGGTAGCATATCCTCTCAGTTTCGACTGGAGTTTTCTTTATTGGTACTTTATCAGGTTTTCTACTGTAGGATCGCCGTTTAATTACTCGCAGTGTTTCGATGTAAAGACAGCCTTCGCAGTTAAGGCGCGTATCCCCGTCGCGTCAGCAGGCCGCCGCAGGTTAGTTCCGAGGCTTCGCTCTAACGGTATTCACACGCACAACGCCCTCGATGATGCCGTAGAGCAGGCCCAGGTCTTTGCAAACTTGTTCGAATGGGACGGCAATCATGGGGAAGGTCATTGAGCAACGACGGAAGTTTTCGGACGAGCGTTTTGAAACGTTGAGGGTATCACTAGCTGATTCGCCTGGGATTTGCGCCGATAAAGCATGTGTGTACGCGACGGGATCGTTCGGACGACGAGAGGCGAGCCCCTATAGCGACGTTGACCTCTTCATTGTCTCATTGAGCGACAAGGAAGACAGAATCGACCGCAGCCGCTTGTCGAAACTCGACGAGATATTGCTGAAGGCCGAGTTGATACGGGTTTCTCGAAGCCTTAAGTTCCCGGAATTTTCCCAAGAGGGTCGATTTCTCAACAATCACACAGCGAGGAAGCTCATTCAATCTACTGGAAATCAGTATGATGACGCCGAGAATACGTTCACTGCCCGACTTCTTCTCCTGCTTGAAAGTAAGCCGGTAGTAGGGGCCGCGGTGCACGCCAGAATCATTGACGATGTGATTGAGAGATATTGGCGCGAGTTTCCGGATCATTATGACCGTTTCATGCCAGCATATCTAGCCAACGACATTCTTCGGTACTGGCGTACGCTCTGTCTAAATTACGAGGCCAGCACTTCTGAGCGACTGCCACATGAGCAAACGTCTGTCGATCGCGCAAAACGCAAAATTAAGAATTACAAGCTCAAGCACAGCAGGATGCTTACGTGCTACTCGGCGGTGCTGTATCTTCTGTTCTTTGACGATCGAAATGGAACTGTTACAGTGCAGGACGCACAAAGATTGGTTTCCTTAACTCCGACAGAGCGCGTCGAATTTGTGGCAAATGAACTGAGTGTCTCCGAGCCTGCTAACCTCATCCACGACTTTCTTGGAAAGTACGAGCGGTTCTTAGAGGTGACTGATTCCTCAGAGGAGGATCTCATTAAACTCTTTTCAGATGATACCGAAGCGCATAAATTGCGGGACGAACAGTCGGATTTCGGCGACCTTGCATACAAAATTCTCTTTTCGATTGGCCAAAAGAATCGACTTTACCGCCGTCTCCTTATCTAAAGGTCGGATTCAGAGCGAAGCCGCCTCGGCCAATACGCGATCCCGGAACTTTTGAGGCAGTGAACGGGGAGTCAAGACGTCAACCTTGGCCTCGGTCCTTTTCTCAATCTCAAGCTGCAGGCCGGCCAGATCGGGCAGGCTCGTCCGCGGCACCGGGTCCACCAGAATGTCGAGGTCGCTGTCCTCGTTGTCTTCCCCATGGACGACGCCGCCGAAGACGTACGGGTTCGCCATGCCAGCCTCAAGCACAAGCTTGCGGACGGTCTCCCGATACAGCGGCAGTATGTCAGAAGGTCGCATAGACTACTTCTATTTTAACCAACATTCAAGTTGCAGGCGCTTGCCCTGGGCGATATGCGGCTCGAGCGCAAATGCGCTACCAGAAATAGACGGCTTCGATGTGGGGCGTTCCCGGCTCGCCGTCGACGATCTGCGTGCTCAGCACCACTTCAACATTGTCCACTTGAGACGAGGGACGTTGATTGCGGACGGCATTGAGGAGGTCCGCATGGGTGAGGAACTCGCCTGCCGCCATGGTGCCGCCGCGAGCGATGCCGGCTGCTATCAGCGCGGGCCTGCCGGTGGTGGCGTCGGTAAAGCGAGCCACGATGGCGTAATCCGTGTAGTAGTTGGCGTCGATCGGCTGGCGGCGATCGATCACCCAGCGGGGCTGATTTCCACGGCCGGCGTCGACGATGCTGAACATGGTCATGTCGGGGTTATTGGCGAAGTGGAACCGCAGCGGGCGCAGCAGGCGAAGGGTCCAGGCGTTGTCGAAAGCGCCCACCATCACCGAGGGTCCGTAGCGCAGGTCCGTGAGGTTGGTCGCGTTCTCACCGCGCACGGAGTAGCGCGTGCCGTTGGACTGGAGCACGCCGGCGATCTTGACGATGGTGCTCAGGTCGTCGATGAGGAGGGCCGTCAAGTTGGCTTTCAGCGTTACCTGGCGCTCCGGGTCCTGAGCATCGCGCAGAGAAATCGTGGTGTATCGCGTCTGGTCGGCGACGCAGAAAAGCACGGGGTCGGGCGAGTTGAGGATGGGACCCCAGAATTCCACGAATCCCGCCCGTTGCATATGCCTCCAGGCGAAGAAACCAGCGCCGGCCAGAGCGACGACGAGGAGGGCAAGCGTCGCCGCCAGGAACCGATGCACGCGACGGCCGGCCGGGGCCGAGGGCGCGTTTTGTGGCGCAGGCCAAACCAACGCGGCGGTAGATTCGCCCTCCGGCGCAGCCGCGCCAACTCCTGGAAAGTGGAACTGTGGCACATAGGACCCGGGCGCCAGAAACAACCGCATCTCGTTCTCGTGACCGGGATCCTGGTAATATTGCGCGATTCGCTTGCGGATTTCCGCAGCCGTGACGCGCACGATCGGATCCTGCGCGGTGTCGTAATCGGCGCTCTTGCCGAAGATTTCTATGCCAATGGTGCGTTCCTTCAGCAACTCCGCCTGGCCATCGATGGTGGCGTTGACAATGTAACGCAGGAAGGAAGGGAAACGACGGCTGCGGCTGAAGAATGGATTGGCCAGCAAGCGCTCAAGCTGTGCGCGGATGGCGAGCTTTTCCTCCTCGGTGAAAGCTTCGGGAGCCGTGGTGGACCCAGTTGCGCTTGCCATACGCGGAATGGAAGGAATTATACCGCTTTCACAGGTAAAACTCTGTGAGAATGGAACGAGCGCGCACAACCTCCAATGGTTCAGCAAGTGAATGAAAATGAATCATTATTCTCAGGCTTTAACGGTTAAGGCTCCCGATTGCTTTCAGTAAAGACCCTCGCATCCATGCCGTAAGCTCATCAGAAGTGTCGCGGCGCCCTTCGATCGCCCGCAGGGCGCCGCGGCCACCCTTTCTTCGCCGTTTGAATTCGCTTAAGACCGCCAAGAGGTCCCGGATCAACATGTGCGGCCATCTCGCGAGCCGCTCAATTCGCTACAGCAAGGCGGTAATCGGGAGTTGGCAAGGCGAGGGCGGCAATTGCTTTTCCTCAAGCGTCAGCGGTAGTCTGCCCGCGGAGGTCACGATGGCTGAATTGCGCAGCACGATCATTCCCGCGCTCCGGTACCGGAACGCGCCGGCGGCGATCGAATGGCTGTGCCGCGTGTTGGGGTTTGCGCGGCACGCGGTGTATGAGAATCCCGATGGAACCATTGCGCACGCGGAACTGACGCTGAACGGCGGCATGATCATGTTGGGCTCAACGAAGGACGACGAATACGGGAGCAGATTCCGGTCGCCAGATGAGGCCGGCGAGATGGAAACGCGGAGCGCGTACGTGGTGGTGGCGGATGCGGACATAGTTTATGCGCGGGCGCAGGCCGCGGGGGCGGCGTTTCTGCGGCCGATTCAGGATATGGACTATGGCAGCCGCGAATTCACGGTGATGGATCCGGAGGGGCACTCGTGGAGCGTGGGGACGTACGATCCATGGAAGGGGCAGGAATAAAGGCGCGTCGGCGATTGCCTGCGGTTGCGCGGGCGCGGTATAGTCATTGCGCGAACCACGAACTGACTTCTCCCCTTAAGCGAGGTCCCCTATGATAGCGCTTCATCTGGTTAGCCCTCTGTTGCTGATGTCGATGATGGTTCCCCTGGCGCTGGCGCAACGCGCCGAGTTGCTGGTGGCGCAAAAAGGCGATCGCAGCCTGGGAATCGTCGATCCCGCGACCGGAAATGTGGTCGCGAATGTCGAGGAACATGGCGTAACCGGACACGAAGTGGCGGCATCGCCGGACGGACGGCTGGCCGTGGTGCCCATCTACGGCGATTCCGGGGTGGGCATGGCGGGATCGGACGGGCGGAACATCATCTTTATCGACCTGGCGACGCGGAAAATTGTCAGCAATATCGAATTCACGCATGGGGTGCGGCCGCATTGCCCGATTTTCAACCCGGCGGACGAACTGCTGTACGTGACCACGGAGCTCGACCACACGGTGACGATCATCGATCCCAAGACATTCAAGATCGTGGGGACGATTCCCACCGGGCAGCCGGAGAGCCACATGCTGGTGCTTTCGCATGATGGATTGCGCGGCTACACGGCCAACGTGGGTCCGGGCACGGTTTCGGTGCTGGATATCAAGGCGCGAAAGCTGATCAAGGTCGTCCCGATTTCGGGACAGACGCAGCGGATTGCGATTTCGAACGACGACCGCTGGGTGTTTACGGCCGACCAGAAGCAGCCGCGGATGGCGGTGATCGACACCGCGACCGACACGGTGAAGACGTGGGTGGCGCTCGACGGGCTGGGGTATGGAAGCGCGGCGACCAAGGATGGCCGTTGGCTGCTGATGGCGGTTCCCTCGAAGAACGATGTGGACGTGGTGGACCTGAAGACCATGAAAGTGGCGCGGACGGTGGCGGTGGGCAAGGGGCCATCGGAGGTGCTGATGCGGCCCGATGGCAAAGCGGCCTACGTGGCCTGCGAGCACAGCAACCAGGTGGCGGAGATCGATCTGGCGACCTGGGAGGTTACGAAGATGATGGCCACCGGCAAAGGCAGCGATGGGCTGGCGTGGGCGCGGGGTGAGTGAGCGGGGCGATCGCGTACCCAGTTCGCCACTTGGATTAGACGGCACATCATCGTAACGTCGAATTTATGGTTTGGACGCAATATATTCCGGTTGAGGTTCAAGAGCTTTATGAGGTCCATGATTTCCACCACGCGGCAGCTCTCTTGGCGGTAGAATTTCCCAAGGAATTCGAGGAGATTGTTCAGGCGCTGAGAACCTTTCGCATGGGGACATCAGACATCCTGATCGGCGGCGGCAATGGGTCAAACATACCCAAAATCGTCTCCTCGATCTTGCGCCCTCTAGGCTGGAGGGAAATGAAGCTGAAGGCTGAGATGGTTGTCGATAGCCAAACCATCCACTCCGATACTCACAAGGTGGACTATTTTAAGAATCGCGTCGCGTTCGACCTAGAATGGAACTCGAAAGATCAAACTTTTGATAGAGATTTGTTTGCTTTCCGCACTTTCCATGAATATGGAAGAGTCAGCGTGGGTGTACTTCTGACTCGGAGCATTAAATTGAACCCGGTCTTTAAGCGCCTTGGAATCATGGCGAAGTATGGCGCATCGACGACGTGGATGGGGAAGCTCCTGCCACGGCTGCGTGCGGGCCGCGGAGGTGGCTGCCCGATTCTGGTCTTTGGCATCACCCCGCTCTTAATAACCGACTGGAAGGAAGAGGGACAGGGATGACTTTTGTAGCCCAGGACTTTTTGGAACGAATCGGTCGCCGAAGGTTCTCTACGATTTTGGCAGACCCGCCGTGGCAATTCCAGAATCGAACAGGGAAAATGGCTCCTGAGCACAAGCGCCTCAACAGATATGGAACGATGAAGCTCGAAGATATCACGGGACTACCTGTCTCGAAAGTGGCGAAGGACACCGCGCATCTTTACCTTTGGGTACCCAATGCCCTTCTTGCGGAGGGGCTCGAGGTGATGCGGGCCTGGGGTTTTCAGTACAAGAGCAACATCGTGTGGCACAAGATCCGCAAGGACGGTGGCCCCGACGGCCGCGGCGTCGGATTCTACTTCCGAAATGTAACCGAATTGATTTTATTTGGGGTACGAGGAAGGAATGCTCGGACTCTCGCCCCCGGACGCAGTCAAGTTAATTTGATCAAGAGCCGGAAACGCGAACACAGTCGGAAGCCCGACGAAACATACGCCTTGATCGAGTCCTGTTCGCCCGGCCCCTATCTAGAGATATTCGCGCGCGGCAGTCGGCCAGGATGGACAACCTGGGGAAACCAAGCAGACGAATATGAAATATCGTGGGCGACCTACTCGAACCACAGTCAGGGAGAACCGGGCTCTCTGTTCGCGCCTTCATCAAGCCCCGAGCTGCTCTAGCTGGGCCTTTCCACTACTGCCGATCACACCCCGCCTGTGCGCGGGGAACTGTCCCCTGCACGAAGTTACCCGATCTCGCGATCCCAGGTTTCCAGCGCCTGCTTGAATTCGGTCATGAATTTGCCGGCGTCGGCGCCGTCGATGGTGCGGTGGTCGAAGCCGAGGCAGAAATGCTGCACGCTGCGGATGGCGATGGCGTCGGCGCCATCGGGGCCGGTGAGGACGACCGGTTCTTTGCGCAGGCTACCGATGGCGAGGATGGCCGATTCGGGCTGGTTGATGATGGGCGCGCCAAACTCCTCGCCGTAAATGCCGGAATTGGTGAGGGTGAAGGTGGACCCGCCGACTTGGTCGGGGCTGAGCTTTTTTGCGCGGGCGCGCGCGGCGAGGCCGGCGATGGCGCGGGCGAGATCGGCGAAGCTCTGCTGCTCGGCTTGGCGGACGACCGGGACAATGAGGCCCCACTCGAGAGCGACGGCGATGCCGAGGTGGATGTGGGGGTGGTATTGGATGGATTTGCCCTGAGGGCCGTCGACCAGCGAGGCGTTGACGATGGGGAAGGTGCGCAGCGCGGCGAGGGCGGCGGTGGCGATAAAGGGCATATAGGTGAGCTTGACGCCGTGGCGCTGCTCGAAGGCGGCTTTGGCGGATTCGCGCAGGCGGACGACGCGCGTCATGTCGATTTTGTAGACGGTGTGGACGTGGGGGCTGATCTGGACGCTCTCGACCATGCGCTGAGCGATGATGGCGCGCATGCGGCTGAGGGGGATGAGTTCGCCGGGCATTGGTTCGGCCACCTGCGGTGGGGCGGGCCGCGCCTGCGGCGCGCTGAGGACAGCCGTAGGGCCTGATGTCTGTTCGGCGAGATAGCGCAGGATATCGTCCTTGGTGATGCGGCCTGCGGAGCCCGAACCGGGGACGTGCGCCAGGTTGAGATGATGTTCACGGGCGATGCGCCGCACCAGGGGCGAGGAACGGATGCGGCGGCCCGCATCGGCGTCTGGCTCAGCGCTTCTCTCGGATTCCGGCTCGCCTGCGGAAATCAAAGGCGCTGGAGCGGGCGTCACGGCTTCACGTTGGGTTGGATGAGCCTTTGCTTGAGGAGGCACCGGCGTTGGTGCCGGGGAAGGAATGGGCACCGATGCTGCGACGGGAGAAGCGATCACGGCGACGACGGTATGAACGGGGATCGTGGCGCCCTCGGCGGATCGGATTTCAGCCAGGACGCCGGCGATGGGTGAAGGAATTTCCGCGTCCACTTTGTCGGTGGAGATTTCAAACAGGGGTTCGTCTTTTTCGACGCGGTCGCCGACCTTTTTGAGCCATTTGGTAATCGTGCCCTCGAAGATCGATTCGCCCATCTGCGGCATCACGACCTCGGTTCGGCCGGAGGGCGAGGCTGTAGAGGCTTGCGGCGCAGCCGGTTTCGGGGTGGGAGAGGAAGGCGCGGGCTGGGATACGGGCGCGGCGGCTGACTGGGGATGGGGTGGAGGCGGCGCGGTCGCCGAGGCAGAATCGGAAACTACTCCGACTACGGTGTGGACGGGCACGGTTGCGCCTTCGGGGATTTTGATCTCAGTGAGCACGCCCGCGACCGGCGATGGGATTTCCGCATCGACTTTGTCGGTGGAGATTTCAAAGAGGGGCTCGTCCTTCTCGACCCGATCGCCGGGCTGCTTTAACCATTTGGTGATGGCGCCTTCGAAGATCGACTCGCCCATTTGCGGCATGACTACGTCGGTTGGCATCCGTTCCTCTTCTGGCTCTTTTGTGTTGGCGCGGCGCGGGCGGTTGCGCTTCGTCCAGACGCCAGCGCGGCCGGTTCCTGCCGGATTATAACGAAGACCGTTCTCAGTTCACAGTTCTTAGTTTGGGGCGCGGAAACGGATGCCGAAAGCACTCTTCGAACCGGGAACGCCCACCGTGAACTGCGAACTACGAACCGAGACAGCCTCTACGCGTCGATGGGGCGGTTTTTGGCGCGGCGAAGGCGCTCGAGTTGAGGAGGGATCTGGAGCGGCGTGTCTTCTGCTGGAAAATCGGGGGCTGGGAATTCGGGGGCGGCGGATGGGGACTCGGGTGACTCAGGCGGATTTGCCGAGCCCGTTTCTCTTGCTTGGGCACGGAGGTCGTTCAGGCCGGTGAAGGCATGAAGCTGCTGGTGAAAAACCACTCCGAACTGGCGCGCGGCTTCGCGAGCCAACTCTTCGAGGCTGGGAACGGTGGCGGGTGATACAGCTTCGCCTTCATGCTCGCGGGTAGTTTCACGGGCAATTTCACGGGCAATTTCACGCTCCAGGCTGGTGACCGGGCGATCGGTCATGCCGCAGGGGTTGATCAGAGCGAAGTCACGGAGGTCAGTGGTGAGATTGAACGCGAAGCCATGGGAGGTGACGCCGCGCGCAACGTGAATGCCGATAGCGGCGATTTTGGCCTCCGGCCGGGATTGGTTTTGGTTTGCCTCCCGGGGGTAACACTTGTCCAAAAGGTTGCCGTCCGCAGGACACCAGACGCCGGTGAGACCGCAAATGCGGCCGGCCTGGACACCATAGACGGCGCAGAGGCGGATGAGCGCTTCTTCCATGAGGCGAACGAAGTCCACGGGACCGAGGCGGCCGCCATTGGCGTTGCGGAGGCTGCGCAGGTCGAAGATGGGATAGCCGATGAGCTGCCCGGGGCCGTGATAGGTGACGTCGCCGCCGCGGTTGATCTCGTGGTGGGCGACGCCGCGGCTGGCCAGAAGCTCGTCCGACGCCAGGATGTTGGAGCGCTTGGCGTTGCGACCGAGGGTGAGCACGGGAGGATGCTCGAGCAGGAGCAGCACGTTATCGATGCGAGCCTGCTGGCGCAGGGTAACCAGCTCCTCCTGGAGTCGCAGCGCTTCCACGTAGCCCATCCGCCCGAGGTAAAGGTGATGAATCATCCCACGCTCAATTGTAGTCAGCGGGGTTGGCGTGTAGCGAGCGGGGTTCGCGGCTCAGCGCTCGCGCGAACCCGTATGGGGATAAGCCGCCACGGCGGACGCCATTGCGTTCGATGGGAACCTTCTGACCGCGGTGCAAGCTGCCGAGGCAGCAAGACTCCGGACCTGGTCTCCTGTTATCGGCCTTGCTGTTCGCCCTCGAGGGTCCTGTTCAGACCCTCGCGCGCTGCCGCATTGTTGGGATCACAGGTGAGGACCTGACGGAAAATACGCTCCGCATTGGAGTAATTTCCGCGCTCCCGGTACTGTTCGGCGAGGCTGGCCAGCCGCGCTGTGTCGCCTGCAAATGCACACTGCGGGGATGGCGCCGGGGGCGGAGCGGTTGTTTCTTCGCCAGCCGTCTGCGGTTTGCCCGCTCTGGGCTTCGCCGTTTTCGCCGGGGCGGTGGAAGCCGCAGGCGTTTTGCGGCTCGAGGTTGGCGGCGCGGCTGGTCCTGCCGGGTTGGCGGTGGAATTGGGCGGCGCGTTGGGCGCAGCGGTCAAAGGCTGCAGAGGCTGCGGAGGTGGCTGGATGGAGACCGGCGCATTGGATTTTGGACCCCGGGAGGAAATCACGTGGCCTATGCCCACGCCGGCGAGAGCGATAACGCAGGCTGCGGCGAGCGCGATTCCGGCTAAGAAGGCGGGACGAGGCAAGCGAAATCCGTCGCGCTTCGGCTCGGCGGTGCTCGTTTTGGGCGCAGCGGCCTCAGGGGTTCCGGAAATTGAAGCAGCGGCAATCGTTGCTGTTGCCAAATCCTTCGCGGGCATCGATGTTGAAGCAGTTTGAGGCGCAGCCGGGAGCACGGCGAGTGTAAGCTGAGGCTCACTTTGTAACAGATCGAGCTTCTCTTCCGCTGTCCAGAGATACTCGTAGACGCCGAAACGGCCCGGGAAAGGCTTGAGGGGAAGGCCTTTCATGTTTGCGATCCGCTGCCATGCATCGTGAGTCATGAGGATCTGCGCCGGTTTGGCGAGTTTTAGCAGCGTGAGCAGGTCGTGCGAAGGGGCCGGAGGCCTGGCGGCTGGGGCCGAGGACGGAGGGTCCGCGGGTTTGGCGCCGGGGCCAGTCTCATTCCACGCGGCTGAGGCGCCGCTGGCGCCGGCGTCGATAGCGATGGAGACTGCAACGGGATGGGCTCCCGTTCTAGCGCGGAATCCCTGCAAGCCCAGTTGAACTTGCCGCGAAATGACCAGGGCGTCGGCAGGCTGGTTCAGGCCGGAGACAAACAGTTGGCTATCCGTGGACTGGAAGACGCCTCGTTTGGAGGCCGCTGCATCTTCGATCAAAGCAAGAACGCCCGGATGTTGCGCAGCGCTTTGGCCAGTGGCGCGGGTCTCCGCATCCTTCGCGGGTGCCCAAAGCCGAAAGACCATTTCGACCCTCAGGGTGGAAGCGGCGCCGGGAGGAAGCTCCGAAATGGAGCCCGATGGCGTGCTCAACGACTCTGAATTCATGTTTTTCGCGTGACGCTGCGCCGCGGATTCTTATTGCGCGTGGTGTCGGGAAATTGATACAGTGGGGGAATTATATCACACGGCGCGTTGAGGTCGCCCGGGAGCCCGGGGGATGTTTTTGCGCCTCTTTTGGGGATTACGATATGTTGCCGCTGTTCAAGGGAACCGCCGGAAGGCGGGGCCGGTTGGGTGTCGCCATCCTTGGTTTACTCTCGCTGCTTTCAATGCCGGCGCGCGGAAAGACGGTGGGCCTTTCGGTGATCGAAATTTATCCCGTACAGAATGGGCAGGCATACGAGCAGATCGCCGGGTTTGTGCTCAATGGCAAGAACGAGGTTTACCTGTGCGGCAGCGTTTCCAGCTTCGACAAGTCTGCCTATCACCGGCTGGGGAAGGTCACGCTTGCCGAAGGAATGACGCTGGAGCGCGACACCAACGGGGTTCTCATGCTGAACCAAGGCGCTGGAACGGCGCCCAATGGGAATCAAGGCCCTGCGTGCGTGGTTCCGGGCAACCTGAAATTGGAAAAGGACGCGTTGAGCGCCGCACAGCTTGCCGATATGGCGCAAACCGAGGGCTCGGTGCTTCCGTCGTCCGATCCTGCCGCCACGCAGATCGCTCCCCTTAAGCCGGGGGTAAAGCTGGTTTTCGTCGCGGGACCCGACCAGGAGCTGGCCGAGTACCTGCGCGCCGACCGGCAGGGCGACATCGGCGGCTGGCAGGCGTACCTGACAAAGGATGCAACGGGCGCGCATTCCGGCGCCGCGCGGAAATCGCTGGCTGCGCTCTACGTAGGGGTCGCAAGCGGCGATCGTCAGGCATACGAAAAATCCAAGAGCGCGGCCCAGCCCGATTACGCCAGGCTGAAGGATGCGCAGCAAATGGTCGACCAGGCGAGAGCCCTGGTTCCGGACGACGCGGCGGCTGCCGACCTGAACCTCAAAATCCACACCGAAGTGGTCACACTCAGCCGGCGCGCCGTAGAAAAGCTGGGAGTTTACCAGCAGGCGTTAAAACAGCAGGCGCCGGGGTATCCGAACCTGGTGGGCGCCGAGCAACTGGCAGACGCCGCCTTCAGCGTGGAACCGGCGACTGCGGAAGCCGCGGCGGCGGAGAGCCAATCGAAGGCGGCCCGCAGTGCGTTTGACGGCGCCTTGCGCGACGCCGAATCGAATATTGTCGCTCACCGCGCCGATGCGGCGGCCCAAAAGATCGCTTCGCTGCGCGCCTTCGCCCCGGAGAACATCAGGGTGTCGAACGATCTGGAGGCGATTGCAGCCCTCTACATCGCCGACGCCAAGGTCCACGAAGAGCAGCCCGACTGGCCCGGCGCGGTAACCGACCTTGAAAAGGCCTCGGCCATCGTATCCGACCCCGAGACCACCGCCTTATTAAAGGCGGCCCGCGAGCAAGCCAAGATGGCGGCGGATAGGACAGCGGCGGCAGCGGCGGTCAAAACGAGCCAGGACGCGCAAACCCGCGGCGACACGATTGCCGCATACGAAGTGGTCGATAATCTGCCTCCCGATCAACGGGCGCTGGCCGGCGATCAGCTCGCGGCGCTGAAGGACCCATACCTTCAGGCGGCGGAAGAGGCCGCGACGGTTTTGCAGAAGGCTCATGAGCCCATCAATGGTCTAAGCGACGAGGTCGGCATCCAGACCGCGTATGGTTATCTGCTGCGATGCTACGGGATCGCCAACGATCCCACTCTGCAGGACCGCATTGCGATTCTCGGAGAAGATTTGAGCACCTATTACTTGCAACAAGGCAAGAAATATGCCGAAAAACCCGATGGAACCGGGGTTAACGTAGGCTGGAGTTATCTTTCCGAAGCACTGCAATATAAATCGCAGGATAACTTGGGTCCGATTCATGACGAACTGACCACCGCCCGCGCGGCGCACCTGCTCAAGTCGCGGCTCTCGGTGAAAGTTGTTTTTCGTGATCAGACTTCGCGGCGCGACGCTGTGGATTTTGCCGCGCAGCTCACGGACGCGCTGGCCACGGGCCTGGAGTCTTCAGGCCTGGATGTGAAGGTGATCCGGCCGCAGGACGCCACACCCGTGCAGCCGAATTTCCAGTTGGTGGGCGATGTGGTGCAACACGAGATGGGCAAGTCTCAGGACAACAATCCCAAGCAATCCATGTATCGCTTTGGGCAGGAGGAGGTCCCCAACGAGGCCTGGAACGAGCTGAACCGCGAATACGAGCGCGCCAACAACGAACTGGAATCGGCGCGCAGCGTGCTCGAAGGCGCGCAGGCGCACGGCAAAAAGAACGAAATCAAGGATGCGCAGAAGGTGGTCGACGACGACGAAAAGAAGGTGGAAGACCTGCACGCCAAGCTGGACATGATTCCCAAAAACAAGATGCAGGATGTGGAGCGCCCGTACAACTATACGCAAGTCATCTATCACCTGCGCATCGCCATGGAGCTGCAGTTCAGGATCCTGGACAGCGCCGGGGATGAAGTGGCTCCGAGAGTCGATGTGCGCAGGGATTCGCCGACGGAGTACACCGTTCTGCAGGATGTGAAACCGGATGACACGCGGGGGGTGCGCAACGAAGGGGTAATCCCGAACGATAACGACTTTCTCGAACAAGATGAATATAAAGCGCGGGACGAACTGATCGAAAAGGCGAAAGCGGCGGTCGCGGAACTCCCGGGAGTGGTGCTGGCCAGGGCGGACCGCAGGGCGGCGGATGGGGATAACGACGGAGCGGCCGAGCTCTACATCCTCTATCTGAATTCCACGCCGGTGGGCGACACCGCCGACCGCCTGCGGGCACGCAAGTTTCTCACCGAGCAATTCAATTTCGGGAACATCGGCAAGGAAGCGCCTTCGGAGTGAGAGTGTAACGGTCGCGCACTCTATTACACGTTCAGAACGGGGTGAACGGACGAGTGGAAAAGCCGGCGCCAGAACGCATCGGAAAATATGAGATCGTTGGTGTTCTCGGACAGGGGGGCATGGGCGTGGTGTATCGCGCCCGCGATCCGCGCATTGGACGCGACGTAGCCATTAAAACCCTCACCGAAGGTTTTTCCGGCGAATCCGACATGCTCAAACGCTTCTACCAGGAAGCGGGGCACACCGGCAACCTGCGCCATCCGAATATTGTCACCGTCTACGATTTCGGCGATGAGAACGGCTTGCCTTACATCGTGATGGAGTTTCTCGACGGGCAGCCGCTGGATAAGACGATCCGCGATCGCGAGCCGCTCCACCTGAGCACAAAGATGGACATTATGGAGCAGGTGTGCACGGCTCTCGGCTACGCCCACCTGCAGGGAATGATCCATCGCGACGTGAAACCGGCCAATGTGATCGTGCAGCGCGACGGGTTGGTCAAGCTGCTCGATTTCGGCATTGCCCGGACCGGCCATCAGACGGCCGACAGCAATATGACCCGCACCGGCACCCTGGTGGGAACCCCTGCGTACATGGCCCCGGAGCGTTTGCGCGGCGATGCGTTCGACGGCCGCTCCGATATTTTTTCGGCCGGCGTCGTGCTCTATCAACTATTGACTGGCGCATTGCCCTTCGATGCCGAATATCCGGCCATCCTTCACCAGATTCTCCAAGAAGACCCGCCGCCACTGGGGAGATACCTCTCCTCGTATCCGCATCAGCTCGACCAGGTGATTGCGCGAGCTTTGGCCAAAGAACCCCTGGACCGCTATGCACATGCCGGCGACATGGCCGCGGATTTGAATGCCGTCGGCGCCCAGCTCAAAGCGCAGCGCGTGACGGAACTGCTCGCCGAGGCGCAGAACGCCGTCGATGGGGAGGACTACCTGGAAGCCAAAGGCATCCTTACCCAGGTTCTGCGCCTGGAGAGCCAGAACGCCGAGGCGAAGAGGCTGATGGCGGCCGTCAGCCACTCCATCAACGAGCAAAAGATCCGCTCCCGGATCGAACAGTTGCGAAAAGCCGCGGCCGAGGCCATGCAAGCCCGCAACTGGGATCAGGGAATCGCGGTTTGTACGGAGGCCCTTCAACTCGACGCCTCCAACGCCGAGGTAGCCGGGCTGCTCGCCCAAGCCAACGCGGGAAAGCAGACCAGAGAACAAATTCAGCAGCTCATGCGCGATGCCGAATCGGCCCGCCACGCAGGAAAGTACGACTCTGCCCGGGAACTTGCCGGGAGGGCGTTTGGACTCGATCCCAACGACACGCGCATCCTGGCCATCTGCAAAGTCCTGGATCAGGAAGCCGAAGAAGCGCGCAGAAAAGCGCAGGCGCGCAAGCTGCTCCAAAGGAGCGAAGAATGCCTGGCCGCGCTGCGGCTGTCTGACGCCGCCAGCGCGCTTGCCGAGGTAGAAAGCCTGGCGCCCTCCGATCCCGAGTTGCTGCGTCTGAAGGACGAGCTTGCCGAAGCTTTCAGGCAGGAAGAACGCAAGCGGCTGGTGAGCGCTCTTCAGGATAACGCGGTGGCCGCGCTCACACTCGAGGGAATCGAAGCCTCCATGGGCGAATTGACGCAGGCGCTGGAGAAGTTTCCCACCGAACCCACGCTTCTGCGATTGAAGATTCAGCTTGAGCCCCGGCTCAGAGAGCACAAGAACCGGAGATTGGTCGCCGAAGTCAGCGAAGCTTGCCGGCAACTTGCGCCCGCAGAGGCGCTCCACCGCGTACGGGACGCCTTGGCGCGCTTGCCGGGAAATCAAGACCTGTTGAAGCTGGAATCGGCAATCAACCAGCGGATCACGCGCCAACAGCGCGAGCGCGTGCTGGCGGGGTATCTGGCCAAGGCGCGGGCGCTTCTGGAAGATCATCTGTATCTCGAAACCGTGAAGGTTCTCGAGCAGTGCGAGAAGGAGGGATTTTCGTCGCCGGAGATGAGCGAGCTGCTCAACCTGGCCCGATCGGCTGCCGCCGAACGCGTCTCGCAGGATCTTGTGGAGCGGAGTTTTCTGGAGGCCAAACGCTTGCTGGAGGAACAGGACTATGAGGCCGTACAGGGACTGCTGAACCCCGTGTTGCAGCGCACGGAAGAGCCGGCCCTGCGCAGGCAGCTCGAGGAAGCGACGCTGAAGCAGCGCGCGCTTGAAGAACAGGTCGACCGCTTGCTCGCCGAAGTGCAACGCCTCTGCGCCATAGAGCTGTTCGATGCCGCCATCGGGTTGATCCGCACCGAGTCTGCGGGGGTGCGGCAGGCAAAGCGGGTTCAGGCGGCGTTCACCTCCTGCAGTGCATTCTTGGAAGCGGAGGCTGCGAAACTCGACGCCATCGGCAGCGCCTACGCCGCCCTCGACGGCCCTGACTGCGCCGCCGCTTTGCAGCGCCTCGCGCGGATCGAAACGGAGTCGCCTGCTCTGCCTGGCGCCTTAGACATCGAACAACGCCTGGGCGGCCGGGTGCGGTTGATCGCCGATCAACAGGTGAGGCAATCGATCGAATCGGCCAGGCAGGCGCTCGGCGTCGAGGATCCCGCGCTTGCCGACAGCCTGTTGCAGAACGCATCCGCGTGGCAATCGTGTTCCACGCCGCCCGTGCAGTCCGATTGGAAAGCCGTGCAGGCGGAAATTGCGGCCGCAAAAAAGGTTTTGCGGTTTCGCAAAGTGCT
>JASHUH010000077.1 GCA_030040115.1 Acidobacteriaceae bacterium
GTGCTTGCCGAACTCCTGCACCAGATTGTGCAACGCCGCGGAGAGGCCCAGGTCACTCAAAATCGAAGGATGCAGCCGATGCGAGATGTCCCGCACATCGGCGTTCAGCGCCTCCACCTGATCGCGCGCTTTCTGCAATCGCTCCAATTCTTCATCGCCCAAGCCGGAACCGTGAATCTCCTGTAACGCGATCTGCAGCACGGCGAGACGCTGGCCGACGTCGTCGTGCAGTTCGCGGGCCACGCGCTCCCGTTCTTCCTCCTGCACCTGGAACAGGTGTCCGGTGAGGTTGCGGAGCTCCAACTGGCTGCGCTCCAGCTTGCGCTCGGCGGTCTCGACTTCGCCCGCCAGGGCGCGAGCCTGGCTGGCGCTCAGGCGTTCGGCGTCGCGGCGCATGGTAATATCGTCCACCATCAGGAGCAACACGCGTCTGCCATCGGTGGCAAGCGCCTGCGCCTTGACAATCAGGTTTTTCTGCTGCGGGCCGGTTGACTCGTATTCGAACTCGATCATGGTCCCGTTTGGCGAACCTAAGAGGACCTCCAGTTTCTCCCCCAGATTACCGAGCCCCCAAAGGTTGCTGGCCAAGGTGGGCAGCGAGCGACCCTCCAGCTCGCCTAATTGCATTCCGGTCAACTCACGAAACGCGGTATTGACGCTACGAATGGCGCAATCCTGGTTCAGCACCACGATGGGCACCGGGACGCTCTCCACCACAAAGCGGGCAAAATCGCGGGCATCCATGAGCTCCTGCTGACTGCGGCGCAACTGATCGATATCGACCAGCACCATCACCAGTCCTTCAATCTTATTCTCGGCGGTGCGGTAAGGCCGGACGCGGAGCAGGTACCAGCGCCCTTCCCGATCCTGCACCTCGAGCTCGCGCGTGCCCAGGGAGTCCAGCACCTCATTGAGGATCGGCTCGAGTTTCTCGATGCTGAGTTGCACCCTGATTTCGTGAATGGAGCGGCCGATGTCACTCTGGCGCACGCTGAGCAGCCGCTGCATGGGGGGTGTAAACTGGCGGATCTGCATGGCGCCGTCGAGCATCAGCAAGGGAATATTGACGCTGTTGAGCAGGTTGGTCAGATCGTTGCCGGTCTGGGTGAGCACATTGTTGCGCGTCTGCAGCTCGTCGTTGACGGTCTGCAGTTCCTCGTTCGCGCTTTGCAGCTCTTCCTTGGTGGTCTCCAGCTCTTCATTGGTGCTCTGCAGCTCTTCGTTGGCCGACTGGATTTCCTCGTTGGCCGAAACCAACTCCTGGTTGCGCGCGTCGCGCTCCTCCACCAGCGACTGGAGGTGAAAGCGCGTAGAGGTGAGGTCCTGGCGCAACTGCGCAATCAAGCGGTCTTTCTCGTCGACGGTGAGCTGGACCGAAGGCGGAAACTGCTCCGTCGATGCTTCCGGGCCGGCGGTGAGGGTTTGGAACAGAATCAGGAAACACCGCGGGCGCGCCGCCGCGCTGGTAATGGGCAACACGTCAATCTCGACGCGCTTCTCCCCGCTGTGCTCGTCGATAAGCGTGGCGGTGGTGGTAATGGGCACATTCTCGCGGATGGCGCGTTGCGCCGCTCCGCCCACTTCATTCACCAAGCCGTCCTTGAGCACCCGCAGCAGGCTCCAAGTGACGGCGCCGGGGGAGATTTCCATAAACTGCGAGGTCTGGCCGCGCGACTGCAGCACGTTCATGCGTTCATCGATGATGAGCCCCGGCGGCCCAAACCGCGCCAGCACAATGCGGTCCGCGGCGCGTTGCAGATCGAGCTCCGGCCAGGTGTTGGAGTCGGCTTCGGGCGAGGCCAGGCGCCCGGAGGCTATCCCAGGAATGAACGCCAGATTGCGCGGAGGCTCGTAGCCGAAGGGAAGACTGACCCCCGTTTTCATGTAGATCTTGTATTTGCGGTCAATGGTGTTAAAGATGTCGCCGTAGTCGCGCAGTCCCTCCGACATGCCCATCAGGATGTAGCCGCCGGATTCGAGGGCATAGTGGAAGGTGAGCATCACCTGCCGCTGCAAACCCTGATTGAAATAGATCATCACATTGCGGCAACTGAGAATTTCAATATGCGAAAACGGCGGGTCGCTGGCCAGATTCTGGCGCGCGAAGATGCAGGCGTCGCGCACGCGCTTGGAGACCTGGTAACCGCGATCGACCTTCACGAAGTAACGGCGCAGCCGCTCCGGCGAAACGTCGGCGATCACGGTCTCGGGATAGACGGCAACGCGCGCCATCTCGATGGCGCGATCGCTGGCGTCGGTGCCGAAAATCTGCACCGGCGCATCGAGGCCGTGCTGGGAAAGATACTCGAGCACCAGAATGGCCAGCGAGTACGCCTCTTCGCCGGTGGAGCAGCCGGCGCACCAGATCCGGATGGGCTTCTCGGGCGGGCGGTCCTCGAACAGCACGGGAAGGACGTTGGTGCGCAGCGACTCCCAAAAGGGAGGATCGCGGAAGAAGCGCGTCACGTTGATGAGCACGTCCTCCTGCAGGCGGCTTAGCTCGTCCTGGCGAATCTGCAGAAGACGCACATAATGGGCAAGATGATCCATGCGCAGCAGCAACATGCGGCGCGCAATGCGGCGGCGGACGGTCTCCGGCTTGTACTGGCGCATGTCGAGGCCGGAAAGTCCGCGCAGCAGTTGCAGAATCTTCTGGTAGGACTGTTCGTCGTCGGGAGAAATGGCGCCGGCCTCGAGCGAACGCACCTCGGGCCGCATGAACTGGCGCGCGAGCCGGCCCAGCTCGATGGCGATTTCCGCCGGCGGGATGATCAAATCGACGTGATCGCTGGCGATGGAGCTGCGCGGCATATCGCCGTGCACGGCGGAATCCGGGCTCTGCACCAGCGCAATCCCGCCTTCACCCTTAATGGATTTCAGGCCCAAGGCGCCGTCGGCGTCGGCGCCGGAAAGAACCACGCCGATGGCATGGTTCTTCTGGTCGGTGGCCAGCGAATAGAAAAACTTGTCGATGGTTTTGGGAAAACGCTCGTTGGGCGCCGGCGGCTCGACGTGGAATAACCCCTCGCGCAGAGTGAGGGTCTGGTTGGGGAGGAGAATGTATAGATTGTCGGGCAGCGGCTTCTGCCCGTCCTCGATGGAGTGGACCGGCATCTGCGTGTAGCGTTCGAGGATCTCGGAAAGGAAGCTCTTCTGGTCGGGGGCTAGATGGGTGACCAGAACGAAGGCCATGCCGGTGTGGGGATCGAGATTTTCCAGAATCTCCTTAAAGGCTTGCAAACCACCTGCCGAAGCTCCGAAACCGACCACAGGGTAGAGCAACGCCGGCGCCTGCGGTTCCTCGGTGGCCGCTTCGACAGTCAGGGCTAAAGGCGACAGAGGATCCCGATGCGCGCCATCACCCACCCCCGTTTCGACCGCTTCCGCGGCGCCATTTCCCTGATTTTCCTCGACTTTCCCATTTTCGTCTGCTTTTGCTTCGTTGGGCTCCATCTCCGGCTGTAATTGATTTAGATCTTCTTCTGCCATAGCGTTTTCTTCCCTGATTGAGTCAAGCATATACCCAATTTCGAGGGGTGGCGACGCGCGCCCTGCCGTGCTTCCGCTCTCAGACTGCCGGTCGAGAATAGGCGATTGGATGCAGGTTGCGCGGCAGGACCCATGGCCGGAAATGGGGACGAGGGAGGAGCGCGGAGAGCGCCGCTTCTGGTCAATGCGTTGGGTCGGATGAATGGGCTCCCAGAGCCACCGGAGCGCAGCAAATTAAACCCCGGGAGTGGTTTGGCTGAGCCCAGGACTGCGCAATGGCCTAAAGATGCGACTCCCCGGGTGACAGCCCAGGAATAGCAACACGAAGCCAGACCAAGCTTCGCGATTCAGGGTGAGAAGCGTTCGCCGACCCTAAAGGGAAATTCAGGAATAAACGATGCACTGCACCCGCGTGGCGTCGCAGAAGTTCGGAGCCTAGACCGACACGGCGCGGCTGAAGCCCTGCCCCTTCAAAGCGGCATGTATGCAACCAGGTCTAGCGCGGGCCGGCGTCTCCCAACTGGCCGGAATCCGCATCGGGGTCTGGAACGGAGTTCGCTGCAGGGTCCGTCGCCTGGCTCGACGCAGGGTCCGCCCCCGGGCTCGGAGACGGATTCAGCGCTGGGCTTGTCGCTGTACTCGCCGCGGGATTGGCCGCCGCATTCACCGGCTCCAGGTTCAGCGGCTCCATCAAAGTAAAATCCAGCACCGTGCCGGTGGGCAGCGTGGCTTGAGGATGATCCATGACCAGATGGGCCGTGACCGCGCCTGCGCCCACCAACGAACCCGCCAAGGCGCCCACGGGTCCTCCCAGCACGGCCCCGGCAATCACCCCCGTGCCCACCGCGCCGCCATACTCGACTTCGTCTTTTTTGGCGCGCGAGCCCGGCGTCACCGCGCCCTCACCGCTGACCCGCGTGCGCGAACCAGGGGCCCCGGTCAGTTGCGCATACATATGGAAGCGGGATCCGTTGGGAAGAATCACGATGTCGGGCCGCAGATACATGGAGCCGTGGCCGGCGGCGTGACCGGTGGAAACGTGTTCCACCGTGCCGTCAATTTCGGCGCCGGCGGGAATCAGCACGTTGTTGCCGCGAAACACGTCGGAAGCGACGCGGGCGCGAAACGCGTCTCCGCTCCGGTTGATGCCGGTGGAGAGGCTTTCGAGCAGGCGCACCCGAATCGTGGTTCCCGATCCCAATTCTCCGGGCGGCAGCGGAGCGGGATGCACAATGTCGCCGTCGGGGTCGCTCGCCTCCTCGCGCTGGTTGAGCTCTGGTTGCGCAGGCGTTTGCGCATCCGGCGCCACCCGGACAATACCATCGTCGGTGTCCGGCTCCGCGTACTGCTCACCGCCCGCCGGTTGCGCGGCTGCGGGCGCAGGCGCCGGCTTGGCCGGGGAAGGCTTGGGCAGCGGCGGCGGTTCCGGCGTGGTGATGGTGCTATCCGGAGGAGGATGCGAGATTCCCACGTAGGCGCCGCTGGACTGGCTCGCTTGCTGCGCCGCCAATGCGCCAGCGGTGGCCACCAGCAAGGCGCACACAAAAACCGACCGTTTCATCCCGGCCTCCTTGGGGAAAGTGAACCGCTACCGCCGTTTTAGACCCTCGGCGGGGAGAAAAGTCGTGCAGACCACCTGCAGGCCGCCCCGAGCGCGTCCACTCACCCAAAGTAAGCGTAGCGCCCGCTGCATTGGGCAGGGTTATTCCCGCAGCCTATCCGTACCTCGCGCGCCACGAATCAAACCGGTTACCCTACGAAGTCAAAATCGTCGCCTCTCCGGGCGCAAAAGCGCTGCGCTCCGCGCAGGTCTCGCGCGTTTCCCCGTTGTGACCGTGGCCACATCGTGCGCCGCTGGCCCGTTTGCTAGAATCCGAACGGGCTGGCAACGACATTTTTCCGCGGGACAGAAGGGAGATCCCAGGCTTGCAGGAGCTTCTGAGCACCATTCGCACCGCTGCCGGAACAGCTCTTGCCGTGGGCCGGCATTCCCAATCATCCCAACCTGTTAACGCCCGGTTGCGGCACCGCATCATGAGGAGCGCTATGACTGAGATTGTTTCCATTCGCGCCCGCGAGGTTCTCGACTCGCGCGGCAACCCCACCGTGGAAGCGGACGTGATTCTGGAAAGCGGGGCCCTGGGCCGCGCCATTGTGCCTTCGGGCGCATCCACCGGCGAACATGAGGCAGTGGAATTGCGCGACGGCGACAAGAGCCATTACCTGGGCAAAGGCGTGCTTCAGGCGGTGGAGAACGTGGAAAGCGTGATCGCGCCGGAGCTTGAAGGGATGGACGCGGCCAACCAGCGCCTCATCGATCAGACCATGAACGCCCTCGACGGCTCGCCGAACAAAGGCAAGCTGGGCGCCAACGCCATCCTCGCCGTCTCCATGGCCGCCGCCCGGGCCGTGGCGCAAAGCCTGGAGATTCCTCTGTACCGCTATCTCGGCGGAGTCAACGCATCCATTCTGCCCACCCCCATGCTCAACGTGTTGAACGGCGGCGCTCACGCCGACAATAACGTCGATTTTCAGGAATTCATGATCACGCCCGTGGGCGCATCCACGTTTGGCGAGGCGCTGCGCTGGGCCGCGGAAACCTTCCACACCCTGAAGAGCGTGCTCAAAAAGAAGGGCTACAACACCGCGGTCGGCGACGAAGGCGGATTCGCGCCTTCGCTGAAATCCAATACGGAAGCCATTGAGGTCATCCTCGAAGCCATCGAACAGGCCGACTACAAGCCGGGCGAGCAGATCGCCATTGCCCTCGATCCCGCATCCAGCGAGTTCTACAACCAGGAAAAGAACCGCTACGTCTTCAAAAAAAGCGACAAGCGCGAACTGACCAGCGCGGAGATGGTCAACTTCTACGACGACTGGATCCGCCAATACCCCATCGTTTCACTCGAAGACGGCCTCGCCGAGGACGACTGGGAGGGGTGGCGCACCCTCACGGACAAACTCGGCGGCCGCATTCAGTTGGTCGGCGACGACATTTTCGTCACCAACATCACGCGCCTGCAGCGCGGCATCGAAGAGGGTGTGGGCAACTCCATTCTCATCAAGCTCAACCAGATCGGCACCGTCACCGAGACGCTGGAAGCGATCGATCTCGCCCGCCGTTACGGCTACACTTCGGTGATCTCGCACCGGTCCGGCGAAACCGAAGACGCCTTCATCGCCGACCTGGCCGTGGCCACCGGCGTCGGACAGATCAAGACCGGCTCGGTGAGCCGCACCGACCGCATCGCCAAATACAACCAGTTGCTGCGCATTGAAGAAGAGCTGGGCTCCGGGGCCGTCTATCTCGGCATTGAAAGCATGAATACCAACGACTGACGCTCCGGGCGCGGCGCACGGCAGAAGCGAAACGGTAACGGTTTTTGCGCGCAATGTTGCCCCAAAGACGAAAAAGCCGCCGCCAGCGCAAGCATATCCCCTGAGTTGACGGCCAAGACTCTGGAGCAGTCAGCTAGAAGCCAGAAACTGACAGCTGCAAGCTGAGAGCTGAAGGCTGCTTTTATGACCTACGCCGTCAAAGAAATTTTTTATACACTGCAGGGCGAGGGAGCGCAGACGGGACGCGCCGCGGTTTTCTGCCGGTTTGCGGGCTGCAATCTGTGGTCGGGGCGCGAAGCCGATCGCGCTTCCGCCATTTGCCAGTTCTGCGACACAGACTTCGCCGATGTAAACGGACCTGGAGGGGGGAAGTTCGCCTCGGCGGAAGCGCTGGCGGCGGCAATCGAGAAGAAGTGGCTTCCGAACTCCGTATCCGGCCGGCGCTTTACCGTGTGCACCGGCGGCGAACCGCTGCTGCAACTCGATTCGGCCCTCATTGACGCCGTGCATGCGCGCGGGTTCGAAATTGCCGTCGAAAC
>JASHUH010000001.1 GCA_030040115.1 Acidobacteriaceae bacterium
AATCTCGATTCAGCTCGCTGTTCTGTCCACGACCAGGTTTCCAGAAGCGGCTGGGGTCAGCGGACCCCAAAGGTCGCCGACCTGATGTATCATCCTCGACGAAAAACTTCGCCGAATTCTTCGCCGAATTGCGTGCCGAAAGGACTCCGAAAACGACCCGGGATTCCGTTGTACTCCATTGAAAACATGCGTACTCCGACCATTAGCATTCGGCTGTTAACCGAAGGGTTGTAGGTTCGAGTCCTACCTGAGGAGCCAATTATTTTCAACGACTTACGCCGCCTGTACACTCCCCGATGACCCTCAAAAACACCTGACTGTGGGGACTTTTGTGGGTACTCCCCTTCAAAAACCTGCGTAATCACGGGTGATTCTGCGTGCTCCTGCGACCCATTTTCTTCGGTTGTTGATGTGGCCCGTTTCTGCACCACCGTCTCCAGCGCGTTGCGCTTGGCTTCCATCCGAATGTGGCTGTAATGCTTGAGCATCTGCTTCGAGACGTGGCCGGCAATGTCCATGATCGTCTGATCGCCCGCGCCGCTCTCGGCAAGCTCTGTGATGAGCGTGTGTCGGTTGTCATGCCACCGGCCTTTTACGCCCGCGTTGGCGCGAATGTTGGTCCAGACCGTTTTGTGCGTGGTGACGTGTTTCTTCGGATCGGTCGGCTGCGGTGAGCCAAAGGGGAAGACGTACCACTCCGGTTCCGTTGCCCCGAACTTGTGCTTGTACCACTCGACGTAATCGGAGAACACCGCGAAAAGGTCGGAGTTGAGCGGAATCGTCCGGCCTTCTCCACCCGGCGTCTTGGCGCGGCCAACAGCGAGATACTTTTTGTCGAAGTGGATCTGTGCCCAGGTCAGCCGCTTGATCTCGCCATCGCGCATTCCGGCGTTGAGGGCCAGTGTCAGCGCCAGGTAGATGTGCGGCGACCTAGCCTTTGCCGCTTCTTCCAACATGCGCTGCTTCTCGGCCTCGCTGTGCGCTATGCCGACGACGGTGCGCCACGAAGGCGCGAAGGAGGAAACAGTGTAAATCGTGAACTTCTTCGAGCTGTGCTGCACGAGAGATGAGAGTTGGCCTCTCGAACTCGCATTGCAGGATGTGGGTTCAAACCGCCGGAAGCTGCTTCGGCACAATGGCCGAGGTGGTGAGCGTTTCGGAAAAGGCAGGACTTGATCTTGTCAGGTGAGGTCCGGGGAGACGAGCGCAAGCGAACCGCCGATGACCTGTCGAAAGCGTAGGGACGACGTCGGAACCAGAGGGGAGTCGTTAATCTGGGATCAGTCTGAGGGCAACCTGTTTACTGCTCAGGCGGCGTCCGGCACGAAGGCGGCGTGAATCCGGTCCAGGCTCTTGTGTGGAACGTGGGAGCCTGCACTGCGATGCGAAGGGAGAAGCTCAAGCGGCCGACCCGTGAGAGTCCGAGCACCGATGCGGAGTGCAGGGGCGGAGTTGCGTGCAGTAGCGATGAAGGTTCAGTAACGGGACTGGAGCGAAGGCGCAACATCGTTCAGCTTTAACGAATGGTCAACCGGAAACGGGAGGAGCCTTTTGGATAAAGCAAGGTCGTGGAGCATTCCCAAACGGTGGGTTTGGGAGGCTTACAAACGGGTAAAGGCGAACCGGGGAGCAGCCGGGGTCGACGACCAGACGATGGGAGAGTTTGAACGGGAGTTGGCAAACAATCTCTACAAGCTCTGGCATCGGATGTCGTCGGGCAGCTATTTCCCGCCGCCGGTGAAGCGCGTGCTCATCGACAAGCGCGGAGGCGGAAGCAGGCCGGTGGGTATACCCACGGTTTCCGACCGAATCGCGCAAGCGGTGGTCAAGGGGCATCTCGAGCCGGAGTTGGAGAAACACTTTCATCCCGGCTCCTACGGATACAGGCCGGGGAAATCGGCATTGAATGCGGTAGGTGTCGCGCGTGAGCGTTGCTGGCGATATGCCTGGGTGCTCGATCTCGACATTCGATCCTATTTCGACTCGATTTCGCACGAACTCCTTCTTCGCGCGGTGCGGAAACACACCGACTGTCCGTGGGTGTTGCTCTATATCGAGCGGTGGCTCAAAGCCCCCGTGCAATTGGAGGACGGCGCTCTCGAACCCAGGGAGAAAGGGACGCCGCAAGGTTCTGTGATTTCACCCTTGTTGTCCAACCTTTTTCTGCATTACACGTTCGATCATTGGATGGCCAAGCATTACCGGGACATCCCGTTCGAGCGGTGCGCCGACGACGCTCTCTGCCACTGCGTCAGCGAAGAGCAGGCGAGGGAACTCAGAGACGCGCTTGAGAAGCGCTTTGCCGAGTGCGGATTGCAGCTTCATCCGGAGAAGACGAAGATCGTCTACTGCAAGGATGATGACCGGCGCGGAAATTTCCTGCATGAGAAGTTCGATTTCCTCGGCTACCGCTTTCAGGCCCGGAGGTCGAAAAATCGTTGGGGAAAGTTCTTCGTCAACTTCAGTCCGGGCGTAAGCAACGCGACGACGAAGGCCATTCGAGAGGAGATTCGCAACTGGCAGTTGCGCTGTCGCGTTGACAAGTGGATCGACGACCTGGCGCGCATGTTCAACCCCGTCATCCGGGGTTGGATTACGTACTATGGCCGCTACTACAAATCAGCGCTTTATCCCGCATTGCGCTATCTGGACCAGCGCCTGGCGCATTGGGCGATGGCGAAATACAAACGCCTGAGACGGCATCGGCGGAGGGCGGAGCAATGGGTTCGTAAGACAGCTTTGCGAGACCCACGGCTGTTTGCTCACTGGCCGTTGCTGCATCATGCGGCGACTGGACGATAAGAGCCGGATGAGCGGAGACGTTCACGTCCGGATTCTGTGAGCGCCTGGGGGTGCAATTCCCCCGGGCGACTCGAC
>JASHUH010000078.1 GCA_030040115.1 Acidobacteriaceae bacterium
GGGATGGTTAAGCTAGCTACTTTGCCGGGCGCGCACCCGGTCGCTCAGCATCTGCACCGCGCGCAAGGCGCTCACCGCCGCGCCTTCCTGCCAGGCCACAATCTGGCTCACATGGTCGCCGATAAAATAAATCGGCCCGTCCGGCTGGATCAGCGTCTCGTACCCCGGATTCACCCGGTGCGCGTCGTCGCCCCAGCCGCGCGTCGGTTCGTCCGGCCCATACGTCGCCACCCACGAGCCTTCATTGAAAGCGATCTGCCGCCAGCTTACGTACATGGGTTTTTCCAGTTCTCTTCCATGGCCCGGGTGCAGCCGCTCGATCGTCTTGCGCGACTCGGCGAATTTTTGCTCCATCGTCATCGAGGCAAATTCGCCCCAATCGTCCATCGCATAACCGCTCACCAGCACCCCGCGCTCCGTAAACATCCCGCCGGAGGGAAACCACACCGGGCTGCACCCCGTGTTCACCGACTCCAGTCCGCCGTAAATGTTGTAGTCCTGCTCCCAGAAGCGCCGGCTCTCCCACGCGATCTTGTAGGCCGGCGCATACGTGCAATCCTCGATCACCTGCTTATACGGCGCGCTGAAGTCGTTGGAAATTTTCTTGAGCATGGTCATGGGCAGCGCGCAAAAGCAGTAATCGGCCTCGAGCGCCTTGGTCCGCCCGCCCTGCGTATACCCGATGCGCACGCCCTTCGCCGTCCTGCGGATCTCCGTGACCACGGCCTCGTAATGAACCGTTTTGCCCAGCGCGTGCGCAAACGCATACGGAATGCGGTCCATGCCGCCCACCGGCTGGAACATCGTGGCCTGCATGTCGAAGACTTCTTCGAACAGAATCCCATCCCAGAAGTTCTCGTCGAGCAGGGTGTGCATGTCCACTGGCTTGGCGATCCTGCCCTCCTGGTCGCCTGCGCCCGGCAGGGTGACGTACCCGGCCCGCGAGCTGCCCACGTAGGCGCCCGTGCTGTCCAGCGGCCCGTATTGGCGCAAAAAGCTCAGCATCCGGTCGCGGTCTTCGCCGCTCAAATCCTGGTCCAGCGCGCCTTGCCGGATGCACTTGCCCAACAGCTCGCTCACATGCCCGCGCGTATCGTTGATCACCTCGCGCTGCACCGCTGGTTTGCCGCCGTTCGCCTCGTCGTTCTCCAGGTAGCTCGACCGGCTGGTGTTTACCTCCACCTCCAGCGCGACGCCCAGCTTGCGGCAGTAGCCCAGCATGTTTTTGTGCACCGAAGGCAGCCGCGCCGGCCCGAAGTTCTGATAGTGGCCCCGCTCCCAGGTGCATTTCTGTTGGGCGCCGTCGAGGAACTCCACCGTGTCCCCTCCGCGCACCGACCAGTTCCGTCCACCCGGCCGATGCCGCGCCTCCAGCACCATGCACTTATAGCCCAGCGCCTTCATTTCGTAGGCCGCCACCAGGCCCGCGATGCCGCCGCCCAGGATGGCCACGGTTACGCCTTTTCCTGTTTCCGGCGCGGCTTCAATCGGACGCATCGCCTCCGCCTGCGGCATCAGCCCCAAAGCCTGCATGGTAAGGAAGGCGGCGCTGAATCCGCCGGCTTGGCCGACTTTCATCAGAAAATCGCGTCTGGAAATGTTGGGTGCGCCCATCGAGTCCTATCCCTCCCTGCATCCAATGCAGCCATCATCGCGAACTCATCCGGATTGTTTCGAGAATAGCACCGCATCTCCGCGTTCCTGGCGTATCGCGCGGCGCTCGACGGCTTTGCCGCACCCATCTCCGCCCCCTACAATGAAACCGGAACGCCATTGTCGAGGAACCGCATGCCACTGTCCGGAGAAGCCATTCGCCTGATGAACCTGATTGACGACGTTGCTGTGACCCTGCGCCGGGTTCTCGCCGCGGCGCCCGTGCTCACCGCCGAGGAACGCGCCCGCGTCGCCGAGCACCTCCATCATTCCCGGCCCAACGCCGACGACGTCATCGAGGCGCTCAACGCCAGGTAATCCGGCTTCGCCTCCGGACACCAACCAGCGCCAGCAGAATTCTGAACGATGTCACCACCGCCGGACAGCCTCACCACGGTCACCATTATCGGCGCCGGACCCCTTGGCCGGCGTTTGGCCCTACGCGCCGCCGGCGTCGGCTTTCGCGTGGTGCTCGAGGATGTGCTGCCCGGCGCCCTCCGTCACGCCCGTGAGTACCTTCGCGAGCAGCTCAGCCCGGAGGCGTTGAGCGGCGCCGGGGGCACGGGTGTGGTTTTCGTTTCCACCCTCGAAGACGCCGTCCGCGAGGCCGACTTGGCCATCGATTGCGTCCCTGATGAATTGGAATCGAAGCTCGAAATTTTCTGGCTGATTGACCGCATGGCGCCGCCGCGCACGGTCATCGCCACACCCACCACCGAGCTGTCCATCAGCGATTTGGCCGCCTGCACCTATCGTCCCGAAAAGTGCCTAGCGATCGCCGTCTCACCCTCCACCCTTGCCGATTTTGCCGCCGGTTCGAGCGGTCCGATTCAACTCCGCGCCGGCCCAGCGACCAGCCATGAGTCGCTTGCCCTGGTCACGCATTTCTGGCGTCAGCTCGGCTTCGAGCCCACCGTCGAATCCGCCCCCGCTCAAGACCCCGCATCCTGATCGTCGACTCCGATTCTGTCACCCAGCAACCGCTGGTAAAAGCGCACATATTGCGGAACCACCAGTGTGGCGCAATAACGCTTCTGCGCGGTGCGTCGGCCCGCCTCGCGCATGGCGTTGAGCCGCGCCTTGTCATTGAGTAGATTCACGGCCGCCTTGGCCATCCCGTCCACATCGCCGGGTTCGAACAGCAGGCCAGTCTCGCCGTCCTCGATCAGCTCGGGAACCCCGCCCACCCGGGTCGCGATCGTGGGAACCTTGCACGCCATGGCTTCCAGAGCGACCAGGCCGAAGGATTCGAGCGCGCTCGGCATGAGAAGAAGATCGGCCAGGGGCAGCAGCTCGTGCACGCGTTCCTGTTTGCCCAGGAAATGGATGCGGGCATGTATGCCGAGTTCATGAGCCAGCCATTCGGCTTCCGAACGGTCCGGGCCATCGCCGATGAGAACCAGTTGCGCCGGAATTGCCTGCGCCACCTTGGCAAAGATCCTCACAGCATCGACAACGCGCTTGACGGGCCGGAAATTCGAAAGGTGCATCAGTACCGCTTCTTCTGCGCAGCCTATCCAGCGCTTCCGCGCCTCCTGCCGACGCGCTTCATCGGGCGCGGGCGCATACAAATCGCAATTCACAAAATTGGAGATCACTGCAATGGGCCGTGTCACCCCAAAGTCGGCCTCGGTCTTTTCCTTCAAATAATGCGAGACGCTTGTCACCCCATCGCTTTGCTGGATGGCGTAGCGGGTGATCGGCAAATAGCTGCGGTCCAGGCCCACGAGCGTGATATCGGTGCCGTGGAGCGTGGTGACGAAGGGTAGACGCCGTCCGCTCGCGGCCAGCATCTGCCGCGCCAGCAGCGCACTCACGGAATGGGGAATGGCGTAATGCACGTGGAGCA
>JASHUH010000079.1 GCA_030040115.1 Acidobacteriaceae bacterium
GGCCAGATAAAGATTCACCGCAGCCAGCATCTGGCCGCCCAGAGCATGCGCTTCGAGCAGATGGCGGAAGTTCAGGATGGTCGTCTCGTCCGGCGCCGGGGCGCGGCCCAGAGCGATGCCGGCAAAGCGCCGCAGCACCGGCGATTCATAGAGCGCATCTTCCACCGCCGGGCCGGAAAGCGCGAACCACTGCTGCAGAAAATAGACCCGTAGCATGATTTCAAGCCCAACCGGCTTGCCGCCTGCTTCGCCTCTTGAATAGTGCGGCGCAACCAGCGCCAGCAACTCGGCCCAGGGCATGACAGTATCCATCTCTTCCACAAACTGCTCCCGCCGGGTCTGCTTCGAGTAGCGTTGAAACTCTGCCTGCTGAGCCAACGTAAGCTGCCCCATGCGACATCCATCTCCTCACTCCACACTACCCGCTTCAGTTGTGGATTGGGGAGTTCTTCAGTGGGTCCTTAAAGCATAATTTTGCCGCTTGGAAAGCATAACCTTGCCGCTCGAAGCTCAATAAATCCGTCAATCGTGGGCTGTTCTCGTGTCCAGGGAGATCGGCCCCTGAAAGCATAACCTTGCCGGGACACAACTGACGAAAGCGGCAATTCCGCCTCCTGAAATGACAAACCATCAAGAAAGTTGTAGTATTGTGTTGTGGCCCAGTCTCACCGAGAAGCGTCGCGGCGGCTCTTCGAACTCGCCGAACAACAACAAGGCTTCTTTACGACGAAGCAGGCCAAGGCGGCCGGTTTCGCCGAGAATACGCATCCCTATCATGTGCAGGCCGGAAACTGGATCCGCGAACATCGTGGCATCTACCGGCTGGCGCTGTTCCCGGCGCCGGATCGTCCTGATCTTGTCCTCTGGTCGCTCTGGTCCAGGAACCGGAAAGAACAGATCGAAGGGGGCTATAGTCATCAGACCGCGCTGAGTCTGCATGATCTGTCGGACCTGAACCCGGCAAAGCTCCATATGACGGTTCCGGCGCACTTCCGGCGCAATAGCGATATTCCCGGCATCCTGGTGCTTCATTATCGCGATCTGCCCAAGAGCGATATGCAAGGGGGATCGGGATACAAATTCACCCGGCCACTCCGGACGATTCTCGATCTGATCGAGGCCGGGGCGGTCGAGCGGACGTTCATTCGCCAGGCCCTGCTGCAGGCTTTTGACCGGGGCCTGATCACGCGCCAACAACTACGGAGTGCACAACTGAGCGAAACGGCGCGCAAGATGGTCGAGGATGCGCTGCGACGGGCTGCATAATGGCGATACACAGAGCGTATATAACGGCGGCGGCCTTCCGGAGATCCCTGGACGAACGCTTGAAAAACAGGTCCCAGGCGGAACAGATTGACATCAATCGCCTCAGGCGTCAGGTATCCTGGATCGATTGCTGGCACGGCTGTTCAGGGATGATGCGGCGCCGTGGGCGTTGAAGGGCGGCTATGCCCTGGAGCTTCGCTTCAAGTCCGCGCGATCTACGATCGATATCGGCCTGACGATGCAGCGGGTCGTAGAAGCAACAGAAGGCGGAGACACAGTCCGAGTGATGCGTGAGATGCCACAGAATGCGGCTGATGTCTCCCTCGATGACTGGTTCGAGTATACGATTGGACCACCCGTAATGGATTTGACCGCGGCTCCTTACGGGGGCGCTCGCTATTCGGTCGAAACACGCATGGATAGAAGGATCTTCGCCCGGTTCCATCTCGACGTAGGCGTTGGCGATGTGGTGATGCAGCCTCTCGAAACTGTCGAGTGCCACGACTGGCTCGGTTTTGCCGGGATCGAGAAACCTCGCGTGCGATGATCTCACGGGAACAACAATTCGCGGAAAAGATCCACGCCTATACGCTTCCGCGCAGCTCTCCGAATAGTCGGGTAAAGGACCTGATAGATTTGGCGCTACTCGTCGGAGAAAACCAACTTGACCGACGGAAGGCATTCAACGCATTGCGCCTGACCTTTGAAAGAAGGAACACACACGCTTTGCCAACGACCTTGAACGCTCCGCCGGAAGACTGGCAAACACCGTTGCCAGCTCTGTGAATCCGGTCAGAGGCATTCCAGCTACGCATTGTATGGACGCAAGGGAAGCCGTCGGTTCGCAGTTTACGTTCCTGAAAGTCTGGCAGAAGACGTGGAAAAGGCGATCTATAATGGCCGTGCTTTCCAGAAGCTATTGTCCAGCGAGGTATTTCTGGCTCTTGTTGCGGCTAGCGAACAAGACCTCGCCATTGCTAATCAGCGCGCCGATATTGTCAGGCAACATCTCGCAGGAGGCAATCCGTCACGCTCCACGCCGGCCAGGACATTGCGTCTTTGGACCGCGCAGTATCGGTCTGCACAGGAGTTGTACGGATCCGGTATCTTGGACTTCTCCCGAAAACTGGCAAGAGGGGCAACCGAACAAGCCGACTGCCTGAGACGTCACGGAAACTGCTCAGCCAATTCGTCGAAAACGATTATGAAACTCTCAAGCAGAAGTCGCTGCTGGCGTCATGGGCGGCGTTGAAGCGGAAGTGCGATGAATGCGGTGTTGCTGCTCCGAGTCACGTTACGTTCAATGTATCCGTCCGGCCCAGTACACGGTTGACTGTGGCGCGATGAGTTGAGATGTTTTCTAAGCTCGCGCTTTTGCTGCCCAGGCAGTGGGCGTGAGTTCAGCAATGCGCTGCATGGGCATGTTGCCGAGGCGGGGCAGGATTTGGGTCAGGTAGTCACGTACGCGGATCTTGAGCCGGCGGCAGCTTTCGATGAGGACAGGATGGCGGCCACGCGCGGTCCGGCCTGCTCGCTCCCGATATGAATCCAGTTGCCGCGACCGACGGCGATGGGCCTCATCGAATTCTCGGCAAGATTGTTGCGAGCGCATTGGCGATTATGCACTCACCGAGATCCGTCGATTCAGATGGCCGAGAAGCCGCCGTCGACGGACAACTCCACCCCATTCACGAAGCTCGAATCGTCTGAAGCAAGAAACAGCGCGACCGTCACAATTTCCTCAGGACGACCTTTCCCCGCGGGATCAGGGATTCGAACATCTGCCTCGTCTCCTTGTCCATTCGCTGGGAATCCGGTGTGTCGATTACCCCCGGGCTCAGCACGTTCACCCGGATATTCCTGCCCTTCAGTTCGTTGAGCCACGTGCGTGCGAATGAGCGCAACGCCGCCTTGCTCGCCGAATACACGCCGTAACCCGGAAAACCTTTCACTGAAGCAACTGACCCGGTCATGAAGATCGATCCGCCATCGTTGAACAGCGGCAACGCCTTCTGAACCGTAAACAGCGTGCCGCGCGCATTCAGGCCGAAGGCCGCATCGAAGTGCTGCTCGGTAATCTCGCCGAGTTTGACGGCTTCGCCCGTGCCGGCGC
>JASHUH010000080.1 GCA_030040115.1 Acidobacteriaceae bacterium
CAGGTGGGCGACTACACAATCGTTCACGTCGGCTTCGCCATCTCGAAAATCGATGAACAAACCGCTCAGCAAACCCTGGCTGAATTCCGCGCCATGGGCGTTCTCGACGCCGAGCTTGCCGGCGAAGGAGAAGCCTTCGCGCGCGCGGCGAAGCAGCCGCAATCGAATTGTCCCGACGGGAGCTGCGAGGCAAGAACGGCGAGTCAGCAAGTCAGCGAGTCAGCGGGTCAGCAAGGCGGAAACAGCGTTCGATGAAGTACCTCACCGAATTCCGCAACGGCGCCATTGCCCAACGCTTGGCGCGCGAAATCCATCAGATCGCCACGCGCCCCTGGAAGATCATGGAGGTCTGCGGCGGGCAGACCCACTCCATCATCAAGAACGGCATCGACCAGATGCTACCCGCCGGCGTGGAAATGGTGCACGGGCCCGGCTGCCCGGTTTGCGTCACGCCCCTCGAACTGATTGATAAGGCCCTCGCCATCGCCGCCCAGCCCGGCGTCATCTTCTGCTCGTTCGGCGACATGCTCCGTGTCCCCGGGACCGAGGGCGACCTGTTCCAGATCAAGGGCCGCGGCGGCGACGTGCGCGTGGTTTACTCGCCCCTCGACGCCGTCGATCTCGCCGTCAAGAACCCCGCAAAGCAAGTGGTCTTTTTCGGCGTCGGCTTTGAGACCACTGCGCCCGCCAACGCCATGAGCGTGCATCTGGCTAAGCGCCGCGGCCTCAAAAATTTTTCGCTCTTCGTCTCGCACGTCCTTGTGCCGCCGGCCATCGTGGCCATCCTCGAATCGCCCGGCAACGAGGTTCAGGCGTTTCTGGCCGCAGGCCACGTTTGCAGCGTGATGGGCTACTGGGAGTATCCGCCGCTGGCCGACAAATTCGGCGTGCCCATCGTGGTCACCGGCTTTGAGCCTCTCGATCTGCTCGACGGCATCCGCCGCGCCGTGCTCCAGCTCGAACGCGGCGAGGCGCGCGTCGAAAACGCCTACGAACGCATCGTGACCTACGCCGGGAACCTGGAGGCGCAGCAATTGCTGGCCCGCGTCTTCGAAATCACGGATCGCGCCTGGCGGGGCATCGGCGTGATCCCGCAAAGCGGCTGGCGCCTGAACGCCGCCTACCGCGAATTCGACGCCGAAGAGCGCTTTCACATCGCCGGCATTCGCACCGCGGAGTCGCTGCTCTGCCACTCCGGCGACGTGCTGCGCGGCGCCATCAAGCCCGCGCATTGTCCCGCCTTCGGCAAAGAATGCACCCCGCGCCACCCCCTCGGCGCCACCATGGTTTCCAGTGAAGGCGCCTGCGCTGCGTATTATAACTACGGCCGGTTTTTGTCGGCAGACGAGTTGGCAAGTGCGGGAAGAAACTAGCTTTCAGCTCTCAGCTTTCAGCTTCCTCCGTGTTGAATGCAGACCATTGCCTCGCACAGAGATCGATCGGGGCCGAGAGCTAACATCTGAATAGCTGGCGGCTGATAGCTGAAAGCCGAGAGCTGGAAAGGTGGACAAGTTGATTGAGGCTTCGCACTGGAACTGCCCGCTCCCGCTGGCCGATTACCCCACCATCGTGATGGGCCACGGGGGCGGCGGCAAGCTCGGCGCCGAGCTCGTCGAGCATCTCTTTCTGCCCGCCTTTCGCAATCCCGCGCTCGAAAAGCTGGGCGACGCCGCCCTCCTCGGCATCAACGGCGCACGGCTCGCCCTGACCACGGACTCATTCGTCGTCCAGCCTCTCTTTTTTCCCGGCGGCTCCATTGGCGAACTTGCCGTCAACGGCACGGTGAACGATCTCGCCGTTTCCGGCGCCGAGCCAAAATTTCTCACCGCCGGTTTCATCCTCGAAGAAGGTTTTCCCCTCGCCCAGCTCGCCGCTATCGTGGACGCCATGGCGCGGGCCGCGGACCAGGCCCAGGTGCAAATTGTCACCGGCGATACCAAAGTCGTGGAGCGCGGCCATGGCGAGGGCTGTTACATCAACACCGCTGGCGTAGGCGTTGTTCGCCCCGGGCTTACCCTGGGTCCGCGGTGCGCAGCACCCGGCGACGCGGTTCTGGTTTCCGGAACCATCGGGGATCACGGCATGGCGATTATGAGTGTGCGCGAGGGACTCGAATTCGAAAGTCCCATCCGTTCCGACTGCGCCGGCCTTAACCATCTCATCGCCCAGGTCCTCGACGCCGCCGGCGCCGCAGTGCATGCCATGCGCGACCCCACGCGCGGCGGTCTTGCTTCTACGCTCCATGAGATCGCGTGCGCCTCCCATGCCGGCATCGTTCTATACGAGACCGCGCTTCCGGTGCGCTTCGAGGTGCAATCGGCCTGCGAGCTCCTCGGCCTCGATCCCGTCTACGTCGCCAATGAAGGCAAAGCCGTGTTCTTCGTTGCGCCCGAAGCCGCCGATCAGGCGCTTGAGATCCTCCGCGCCCACCCCCTCGGGCGCGAAGCCGCCCGCATCGGCCAGGTCACTGCCGACCACCCCGGCATCCTGGTCGCGCGCACCTCGCTGGGCGCCAACCGCGTCATCCCCACGCAAATCGGCGAGCAGTTACCCCGTATCTGCTGAAGCCACTCAACCAGCAATGGCTATTGAATTGGAAACTGCCTCAGGCGGTGGTCTTGGTCAGCTTGTACACGCGGTGTCCGTTCTCCCACACCAGGGTGCGGAACAGCGCCGGCGTGGTGTTGGCCTTAAGCACAGTCAGCGTTTCGCGGGCCACGCACTTGCCGCTCAGCCGCGCCGCCCCGGGATTGTTGGCCTGCGACGTCCCCGCGCCGTGGCCGTCCCTACAGGAGCAGTCGCTGCCGAAGAAGAGCTTGTCCTTGTGCCGCATGAGGAAGTCCGCGGTAAACGACGGGTCGCGGGTTAAGGCGTTGTTGCCGGAGTTGGCCGACAAGTCCGCGAACAGGTTGGGATAATCGGAGAGTCATTTGTCAGTGATCCCCCCACGCACAATGGGCGTGCGGGGATAAGCGCCGTCATCGGCATAATCCGCGCTCACGTTGGCCCAGAACGCGTCGCAATGGCCCACGAAGGTGGTGTTGGGGAACGCCTCGAGCATCTTGTTAAAGCGCTTGAAACCGGTGTTAAAGACGCCCTCGGTGGGGGTGTGCCCAACTTCCTGGAAGTGCAGCGTCACCGGAACGTTCAGCTCGGCCGCGGCCGCATAAAGGCGGCGCATCTCGGGCTGTCGCACGCCACATGGTACTTGACCTCGCCAAAGCCGTGCGCGCCGGCCTTCACCGCCGCCGTCAGCAGGGCAATGGCGTCGGCCGCCGTCACGTTTGTGCTGACCGAGTAGCCAGGAAAGTGCGAAGGCTCCTGCTGCATAAAGCGCTTCACGTCGTCCGCTGAGCCCAGCCGCGCCAGGAGGTAGGCCGCCTGGCAACCGGACCCGTCGATGTGGGCAAGGTTAGCTTCCAGGGTGGGTCGGGGGTGAAAGTGGCAGTCGATAACCGGGGCGCCCCAGGGAAATGCGGTTTGGTCCGGCGACTCGGACCAAAGAACACGCGCGGCGGCGACCGACACCATGGAGGCGAGAAATCTTCTGCGGCTGGTGCTCATGGAACTCCTTGGGGATCGAGATCGGCTTGATCAATCGATGACGCTGGGTATATTCCCCGGGTTGGAAAGCGGCGTCAAGGACGAAATGAGCAAGTATCCTCTAACGATCATATTTGTCACTGGTTGGAATTACCGGGCAATATCCCAGAGCAGCTCCAGAGTTGCTACGCCCCGGAATCGAATGAAAAGCTGCTGACTCTGGCGTCTTCGGGAACGGCTACTGTGAGAACTGGGCTGTAAGTGATTTACTTGCAGAAATCTGCAAAACAAAGCGGCCTTTTTCGGCAGCTTGCGGCAACTGATCGAAACCAATCCGCTCAAAGTAGAGCAGTTAATTTCGAAAAGGGGAGGGGAGGCGGTGTATTCTCCGTCCCCCCTCCTTGGATCAATACTCAAACTGCGGGTTCCAGACCGTGCTTCCCCCGGATGGGTCTGCTGCCTGTTCCCGGTATGAAAGATCAGCGTTCTATGGCTCATTCCGGTGTTGCAGGGCGCGAAATTGCCCGGATATCTTATTTGTTTGCCGTGAAAAAGCGTGTATAGTGAAGGCGCGTATCCATAGAAGGTTGGCTTTGTTGAGGATTGCACAGGAGCTGCGGGGCGTGGCCAACGCCGCCGTGTATGCGGTGGCGACGTTTGTCGCGCTTGCCCCGTGCAGCCTGGCTCAGCAGTTCAGCTTCAGCTCCATCGCAAAGGGAATGGACAACCTGGATGTGAACTGCATCGCGCAAGACCGCGCCGGGTACCTGTGGGTAGGCACTGAGGATGGTCTGTACCGCTATGACGGGAACCGGTTCGTGCGCTTCGGAGATGCGGAAGGGCTGCGCGGGCGCTATATTCAGAATCTTTTTCTGAGCGCCGGCGGCACGCTTTTTGTGGGCACGCGGGACGGAATCTACTTTCAACGGCGCAGTGGAAGTTTTGCGGAGATTCGTCCTCCGGGCGACAAGAGCGAATTTTCGCAGCGGGCGGGGACAGATTTCGCCGAGATTGCACCTGACCAGGTGGCGGCTGTGGACCGGGAGGGAGTCTTCCTCCTGCGCCGTATCGGGCCGGAAAATTGGGCAGCTTCGCCGATGCGGTTGGAGGGCGGGCCGGTCTGGAGTGTTCTCGAGGGCTCCCGCGACGCACTGTGGTACGGCTGCGGCGCCGACCTGTGCAGGTTGGCGAACGGCAATGTAACCCACATGGCCGCGGCATTGCATATGCCCAAAGACCGATGGGTGCGCTTATTGATGACGCAGGATGGGCATCTCTGGCTGCGCGGCGCAACGCATTTGGGCGAGTTGACGGAGGGCGGAAAGCGCTACGTGGCGCACGATCTTCCCGGCCGCTCCAGCGCCTCTCCCTATGAGACGTTGACGGCCGATGCGCAAGGGACGATCGCCGCATCGCTGGGAGAATCCTTCGGCTTACTGCAAGAAAATGGTTGGCGGATGGTGACCCAGCGCAACGGGCTCACCCGCTATGACATTTCCACGTTGTTTGTCGACCGCGATGGATCGATCTGGATGGGCGTCGTCGGCCACGGCCTGATGCGCTGGGTGGGTAAGGATGGCTGGGAAGCATTTACGGTCAGTCAAGGGCTGAGTGACAACATCGTGTGGAGTTCGCTGCGCGATAGGCGAGGACGATTTTGGGTGGCGACGGAGTCAGGGCTGAACCTGATTTCAGAGGGGAGCGCGACCCCGCGGCCATGGCGGAAGAATGGGATTCAGACGGCGCGCTCCGACTCTCTGGCGGAAGACGGGGACGGAGCCTTGTGGATGGGTAGCGCGGCGGGTGAGCTGGTGCGGATCGATGAGGCGTCTCTTGCCGGACGCGCGTGGAAGCTGCCGGAAATTGTGAAGGTGGTGAGCGATGGGGCGACTCACCAGCTATGGATCGCGACCGATGGCGGGTTATACAGGCTGAATACTGCGGCCTGGGAGAGCGGACCGGTCCTGGTGGAAGATCGGGCTTTCCCACTGGCCAAGATGCGCTTCACCGACTTGTCCCTGGACCACGGCGGACGATTGTGGGCAGCCGCACAGCGGGGATTATTCCGGCTGGATCCCGGCGGCTGGACAGCCATCGGTTCGGGAGGAGAGAGCACGATCCCCGAGGAGGTGGCCGCCGACGCAGCGGGAAATGTCTGGGTGGCAGGA
>JASHUH010000081.1 GCA_030040115.1 Acidobacteriaceae bacterium
CACCTGAATCCGGTCGAGAACCGAGGGGGGCAATGTCAAAGGCCAAGAGCTGGCCAATCGCTGCGTCGCAGGTTGGGGAGCGGCGGAAGCCGGTGTTTCGAACGGCATGGAACGGGTGCGCCACTCCCGCCTGCCGTTCTCCTTCCTGCGCCACGCAGGGCTTTTCTTTTAACCCTATTGTCACTCTATTATGCGAGACTCAGTAAGAAACGGTGATACAAAAGGATCAGCCACTGTGCTGCGGGAGCTCGGGCGATGGACAACGATCTCAACTTGGAAACCGAATGGATCACCGAGCTGGGAAAGGCGCGCAGCGACGAGTATACGGAGAAGATTCTTGCCTTCATTCAGGAGCTTGAAAAATCGGCGCCTGAACCGTTCCTGCCGTTGTTGACGGATCTTGCTTTTGGCCCGCACTCTGATCGTGCACCTGGTCATCTGTTACGGACAGGAACGAGGGATGGCCGAGGCGCGGGACGCTTTCGAAAGCACGCTCGAACAGATGAAGCCGCTGCTCGAAAGGATGAAATCTCGCAAAGGACCTCCCCCGCAATGAAGAGACTCATTTCCTTGCTAGCACTGTTCATGGCGTTCGGAGTTGCCGCAGGTCAGTTGACGGGCTGCAAACGAACGCCACCGCCACCAACCGAACAAGATGCAATTGCGGTCTGGAAGAACATCTCTCGGGGCCCACATTTGCAGGACCTGGTAACTCTTAAGAAAACGAATGGGCAGATGGAAAAGGTCAACGGTACAGAAACCTATATTTTTACCACTGCTGTCCGGCTACAAGTTGAACAGATTCAGTTGGTTGGCGAGGATGGGTAAATCATCTGGGGGTCGATGCTCTGAAGCGCCCGTAAAATCCGGGTTTTCTCGAACCGAGTGAGACTCAAGGCCTGTAGGATTTGGTAGAGGCTAACTTCCAGTTCAAGCCGTTTGCGCACGATGGCGACCAGGACATACACCGCGACCGCGATCCGGATTTGCGTCTTCACCGCGTTCTCGGTCGTTCCCTAAAAAGCCTTGATGCGCAGATGCTGCTTGATCCACTTGAAGAACAGCTCCACCTGCCAGCGCTGCTTGTAAATTGCGGCGATGGCGGCGACGGGCAGGGAGAAGTTGTTGGTGAGGAAGACCAGCCTCTTGCCGGTCTCGATATCGATGGAGCTGACCTTACGCAATGGGTCCGGATAGGGCGAAGCAGATTCCAGCGACGAGAGGATGACCGTCTGATCCGAACGCACTTCGGTTGCTGGGCCGACAGGATGCGAGTAGCGTCGCTGGAGAAGCACATTCGTCTTTGTGCGGACAACGAAGAAGGCCGACTCCAGTGTAAAGCGATGCAGTCGCTCGAAATCGATATAGCCGCGATCCATCACATAGAACGCGCCAGCTTCAGGAGCGATCTGGCCGAGCGCGTTGACATCATGGACCTTGCCGTCGGTGATGTGGATGAAGGTGGGAAGGTTTCCGTGCAGATCGAGCAGAGTATGCCATCTTGACGGCGGCCTTGTGGCGGCGAAAGCGAGACCACGGAAACAGGCTCAAGCATAAGTCGATGGTGGTGGAGTCCAGCGCATACAGGCTTTGGTCGAGCTCTACGCCCATGGGCTCTTGGGCGTAGAGAGGCCGAGCAATGGCGATCAACACTTGCGCGAAGTCGGCGTAGATGCGCCAGTCGTGCGCATCGTTGGCGCCGGCCAGAGTGGAGCGGGCGACACGACCGCGAAATCCCATGTGATAGAGCTTGCCGCGCATGGCTCCCAGGCAAGCCTCGATGTCGCGCAAACTCTCGCGATAGGTCAACTGCGCGAAGACCATCGCCAGATACCGATCGCGGCAGGTGAAGCCGCGGCCATGTGCATCGCCGCGATAACGCGCCACCCACTTTTGAAACTCGCACCACGGAAGTTGGCCCATCAACTACGCGAAGATCGTCTCTCCGGCGTTCACTCTTCCTTCTCAAAAAGCGAGCGCCGGGGACGGAACGAAAGAACCAAACGAAATTCAAATCGAAAAAACGCAAGATGCCTCTATCACTATGATGATGCGTTCTTTATGCCGCTCCCTGGGAGTTTAGTCGGACAGCAGTGACAGCACTGATGGTATTGCAGCAGAGCAAGCTCGGGTAGCCGAACTGCACGCGGTTGAAGAGATTGAAGAATTCGGCGCGGAACTGGAGTTCGAAGCGGTCGGAAATGGCAGTTTGCTTGAAGAGGGCGAAGTCCCAGTTGGCGACGTCCTGCTGGCGCAGGTCGGGATCGACAGCCGGTTCGTTTCCGAAGGAGTAGCTCCCCGGCTGCGTGAAGCAGATGGTATTGAACCAGGTGTATCCCGACAAGGTTTTGGAAAGGGCCGAATCGCTCACGCTCTTGGCGCAGCCGGAGACGTAGTTGGGCGCGGTGTGCCGGCCGCCGAAGTCGGAGCTGAGAATGGTGGGTTGGGCAGTAAGGATCACCGGGAAGCCGCTCTGGAAGGTGGTGATTCCATCCACGCTCCATCCGCAGATGGCCTTATTCACGGCTGGGTTGACGGCGCCAAGGAATGCCGGAATTGCCCCAGTCGCTGACCCAGGTATAGTTGCCAAACAGCGTGCCGCCGTCGCTCAAGCGCCAGTCAGGGACATGGGTCTGGTCGTCATAAATGACCCCAGCTAGTCAGGTTGTGAATCTCAGATCAGCCCGCCCGTCAGCATGAGCGCCTCGGAGTACATCCCGCAGACGTGATAGCAGTCTATGCTGCTTTTGCCGAGTCGCGCTTCGTCGGGCGGCGACTTCGGGTCGTAGTAGGTGCTGAAGTACCCACCATACTGAGCGTCCATGAAGTGCTCTTTGAACATCCCGAGCGATTTGTCAAACGCCGCCCACAGATCACTGCGGTTGTGAACGGTGGCGTAATTCATCAGAGCCCTCAGGAACTCGCACTGCTGCCACAAACCCTTGGCCGCTTTTACTGGGTGTCCCTCGTAATCGCCGACGGAGAAGATGCCGCCGGTTTCGGAGTCGTAGGCTGTCCCCATGCCGAAGTTAAGCAGGCGCTCGCCGTATAGCTGGAGGTCCCAGCACGGAAAGCCCCTCTTCACACCCTGGCTCCAAAGATAGGCCCACTCGAACTGGTGTCCCAGCTCAATGTGGCCGTGCTCGTTTTCCGGGAGCGGCTTCCAATCGGCATCGTAGAACTCCGGCAGGTAACCGCCCTCGCCCTGGAACAATCTGGTAAACATCGCGTCCGCATGCGCTTCCGCCTCTGCCAGCACCTTCTTGGACCCGGTGGCATCGTAGTACGCCTGTAAAGCCTCTTCCAAGTGCATCATCGGGTTTTGGGTGTTGGGACTGTGGTTTTGGGTGTTGGTCCCGGAGCGGCTTGGCGTCGGCTTCGGCGGCTGGCCGCTAAAATCGAGTGTTGGGGCGTACTGGCTATAATCGCGTGTTGTGGCGTACTTGAAAAAGCCAGCTTTGTCCCGGAGGCCCTTTTTCATTTGTTCCCATGTTTCCAAAGCCGCCTGCTGGTACTTCTCATCATGTGTGACCCGAGCCGCGTGGGAGAACCCGAAGATGGCGAATGCGGTACCATAGGCATTCTTGCAGTCGTCAACCACCTTGCCGTCTGGAGAAACGCTAAAAAATAGCCCCCCGTATTGAGTATCACGGAAGTTCGCCAGCGTGAAATCGGCAATCCGCCGCAGCGAATCGAGATACGCGGAGTTATGGGTGAGGTCGTATCCCCTCGCCCGCATAAACATGTGGCGGCCTTGCGCGATCAGTGTACCCATCTGCTGGCCGATGGGGCACCATTGTTGGTCGAGTCCCTGCTGAATGAAGCCGTTGGGCAATTCGGCGGAGTTGCGCCAGTGATCAATTTCCTCGAGAAGCGCCGTGCGGAGCCAGTCCGGGTCAATGTGCAGGCGGAGTGTAGCCGAGCACGTCGTCGGCTGGGCCGGTGCCTGTTGCGCCTGTAAGAGTCGCCTCTTCAGCAGGAGGCTGATTCCTGCAACCTGGACAAAATCTCTGCGCGATAGTCTCATGGGTCACCCTTTCTAAGCGCCCAGCCATCATCCGCTTATGCGCAAACGGTGCTCCGTGACCGCCATCACAGTTCTTCGAACAACCTTTATGGTTTGGCTGCGGCGGCAGGGAGAAACAAGCTGACAGGATGCGGCGCGGAATGTTCAAATGCCCGCGGAGGGAATTCAATGGACAAAGGTGCACTCAAGAATCCGAGTCGGCGCAGATTTATGAAAGCCGTGCCGGTTGCGGCGACAGCGGGTTCCGCACTTACAGATGCATAGATGTTTCCAGCGATAGCGGCAGCGCAGTATGGGAGGCCCGACGACTGCCGAGCCGTATAAGTTCGTGAGCGCGCAGGAGGTGCGGGGTGACATTGCAGCGGAGAGGGCAAGCTCAGCGGCGAGCGGAAAGACAGCCAACAAGACGCTCTTTTCATGCAAGACGGTGAACAGCGTGTTGATGACGGAGACGGCATTTGCGGACGCGGAGTTCGAGTGGCACGAGTGCCGCGGCCACATTTTCTATGGGTATGAGGGATCGACGATACTGGAGATCGGCGGAACGCCGGTGAATCCTCGCAAAACGCGATCGGGCGAGTAGCTGGTGCCCTCGTCAGACGGAGCCACGAAAGTGACGATAATCAAGGGTGGGGATCTCTTGCTGATTCCGCGGGGCACGCCGCACAAGCAGACGACGGGGACGGCGACTTTTATGTTGATCGCGTCGGGGACAAGCCGCCGGAGACCCAGTACCGTGTCCGCGCGATTGAGTAATGAAGTTTCCGTCGTGCCTGTTTGCGAGTGAAGCTTCATTCGATGGTGGTTCTGTCGAGGTTGAGACGGCGGTCCCAGGTATCGGCTTCCTTTCTCAGCATGGTCAGATCCGGAATTCTCCGCCGTCCCAGGCACTGACAGCTGAGCATGCTTACTTCGATCTCCGCATGGTTGAGCCAACTGCCATGTTTGGGTATGTAATGAACGGTGAAGCGGTCTCACAGCAAGCCGCCCAGTTTCTCACCGTACCGTTGTGTTAGCGCCTTGCGGCCATGCGTGTTCAAATTATCCAAGACCAGATGGATGCTTCGAGCCTGGGGATAGTGGGCGACGGTTTCCACCAGGTAATCAGCGAACTCGGCTGCCGAGCGCGTAGGCGTGGGCTTGAGCAAATGCCGTCCCGCCTTCGGCTCCACGCCACAAAAGACTTTGGCCGTGTCGCAACGCTTGTACTCATAGTCGCGCCGCGCTAGCTTGCCCGGGCGAGCGGGCAATGGAGCACGGACGTACCGGTGCAGCACCACCAGTTTTTTCATCGATGCAGACCACAGATCGATGCAGACCAGCGGTTCCCTCCTCAGAGAGCGGCTTTTCGTATCTAAATTCGGCGCATTCTGAGCCTTGAAAAGCGGTTGAGAGGCCTTTCTGGAGCGGGTGAAAAGCGTGTTGCGGTAGTATAAGCCTCACAGCACTTATAGTGTAGTGAGGCTTACGATGCGCCGGGGTATGTCGAGACAAACCTCTTTCGCGGATCATATAGTTGGTAAAACCTTCGATGAGGTGTGTGTAGGGACGACGCGGGGTCTCTGTGATGCACAGGCGTCCAAGAAAACTGAGCCACTGCCGAGCGTCAGAGATGAACCGCC
>JASHUH010000082.1 GCA_030040115.1 Acidobacteriaceae bacterium
TATGTCGAGATCTGGAACCTGGTCTTCATGCAGTTCGATCGCTCCGCGGTGACGGATGCAGTGGGGAAAACGACGTACAAGTTGACGCCTTTGCCGAAGCCGTCAATTGATACGGGTATGGGGCTGGAGCGCGTGGCCGCCGTGCTGCAGAGGAAGGTGAGCAACTTTGACACAGACTTGTTCAAACCTTTGATTAAGGCGGCAGCAAAATTGGTTTCCTTCAAGTATGAGTCGTGGCACAAATTCACAGCTGGAGCAATATCTGCGCCGAGCGAAGAGGAGTTGGAGGCCTACTTCGAGCGCCAGCGTCAGAGCTCAGCGTCGCTAAGAATCATCGCAGATCATGCACGAGCTGCAACTTTCTTGATCGGTGATGGTGTAATACCCTCAAACGAGGGCCGAGGCTATGTCCTAAGAAAGATTCTTCGCAGAGGAATCCGGCATGGAAGATTGCTCGGTCAGGATCGGCCGTTTCTAAATGAACTGGTGTATTCCGTACGCGATCTCATGGGAAATGCATACTCGGAACTTATCGATTCGTCACCTCGGGTTGCAAAGGTCGTCGAGGCAGAAGAGAAACAGTTCGATCGAGTGCTGAATGAGGGCACTAAGAGATTCGATCAGGCGGTAGCGGCAATCGTGCTGCCTTTCTTTGAGAGGTTTTCTGATCTCAATTACGTTCCACATGGAATTCATCTTGACGAGACACTTGAAACTCTGAGGTCTTCTGCTCCGGGCCCTGCGCTCCAGTCTGCAATACGAATGGTTCAGGAATGGGATCAGCAGAGGTATTACAGCAACGCCGCTCGTCCGAATCTTCCATTCATACTGCCGGGCGCAATCGCCTTCCACCTCTATGAAACTTTTGGCTTGCAGCTAGATTTCATGGTCGATGCGGCACGGGACTACGGCCTGGCCTTTGACATGGAAGGTTTTGAGCAGGCGCGGGCTGCAGAGCAGGCCCGCGCACGAGCTAGCTGGAAAGGCGGCAGCCAAAAAACCGCCAGCCCCGCGTTTCGCGATTTGCCCAAAACGGTCTTCGAGGGCTATCGGCAGCTCACCTCGACCCACTGCGAAGTTCTCGCCATCGTCAAAAACGGTACCGGCGCGCCCGCGGCTGGGCAGGGCGAGACCGTTGAAGTCGTGCTCGATCATACCAGCTTCTACGGCGACTCGGGCGGACAGGTGGGCGACACCGGATGGTTCAACTCGACCGACGGCAATGAGACCATCGCCGAGATCACGGGCTGCGTCCTGCCGGTCCAGGGCGTCCGCGCGCACAAAGCCATCCTCAAGCAGGACCTTGCCGTGGGTGACGTGGTGCAAACGGTCGTGGATCGAGAACGCCGCGACGCCATTCGCCGCAATCACACCGGCACGCACCTGCTGCACGCGGCGTTGCGCGAAGTGCTGGGCACGCACGTCAAGCAGGCCGGCTCGCTGGTGGCGCCGGACCGGCTGCGCTTCGATTTTTCGCATTTTGCGCAGGTAGCGGACGAGGAACTCCAGGAGATCGAGAACATCGTCAACCGCGAAGTGCTGAAAAATGCGCGCGTGGAGACTCTCGAAGACGTGCCGATCGACGTGGCCGTGAACGAGCTGCACGCCATGGCTTTGTTTGGCGAGAAGTACGGCGACAAAGTGCGCGTAGTCAAGCTCGCGGACGGGTTCTCCACCGAGCTCTGCGGCGGCACGCACACCGCAGCCACGGGCGAAATCGGCCTTTTGAAGCTGACCGGCGAAACCTCCGTCAGCTCCGGCGTGCGGCGCGTCGAGGCCATTAGCGGGCTGGGCTCGCTCGACACCTTTCGCCGTGACGCCGAAGTGGCGCAGGTCGCCTCGCAAATCGCGGGCAGCCCTGCGGGCAGCAGCCTTTCGGAAAGCCTGCGAGCCAGGTTGACAGCCCAGGAGGACGAGCTGAAGCGCTTGCGCCGCGAGCTTGAAGAAATGCGCATGAAGTCCGCGGCCGGCGCGCTCGACGAAGCCGTTGCGCACGCCGCAGAAGCCAAGGGTGTCAAAGTGGTGACGCACCGCGCCGATCAGCTCGAGCGCGGCCAGTTGCGCACGCTGGTCGACAACCTGAAGCAAAAGGTGGGCGAAGGGGTGGTGGTGCTGGCCTCGGCGCAGCCGGAGGGCAAGGTGGCGCTGATTGCCGGAGTCACGCCGGGGTTGGTCAAGCGCATCCAGGCGGGCAAGCTGGTGGGCGCGGTGGCCAAGCTGGTGGGCGGCTCGGGCGGCGGCAAAGCGGAGATCGCCGAAGCGGGCGGCAAAGATCAGGCGGAGATCGATGCGGCGCTCAAGGCGGCGCCGGGGATGGTAGCGGATTTGCTCGGTTAGCTGGCCACCAGCTTCGGCATCGCGCGGCCGGCCAGCAGCGGCAGCACCTGCGTTTGCGCCTCGTCCACGGTGATCCCGTAGCGGGCGCGGAGCTGGTCGATTTTGCCGTGCTCGATAAAACGGTCGGGCCAGCCCATGCGCACCACTGGAACCGAGAAGCCCATTTCGTCCAGCGCTTCGATCACCGCGGAGCCAAAGCCGCCCATCTTGGCGTGGTCTTCGAAGGTTACGAAGGCCGCTACGCGCCCGGCATACACGGCGAGCAACTCGCGGTCCAGGGGCTTGACGAAGCGGGGATTGATCACCGCGGCCGAGTAGCCGTCGTGCTCCAGGCGCGCGCCCAATTCCCGCGCTAGGGCAATCATCGGCCCCAAGCCGAGAATCGCCACATCCGAGCCATCGGCGAGCACCTCGGCTTTGCCGACGGGCACGGTCGCAGGCTCGGGCTTGCGGGCCACGCCGGCCACCGCGCCCCGGGGATAGCGGATGGCGCTGGGACCCGAAATCTCCATGGCGGTCTTCATCATGTCGGCCAATTCATCCTCGTCCTTGGGCGCCATCAGCACCATCTCAGGAATCGACCGCAGATAGCCGATGTCGAATAGCCCGTGATGCGTGGGGCCATCATCGCCGGAAAGGCCGGCGCGATCCATGCAGAACAGGACCGGCAACTTTTGCAGGCAAACGTCATGAACGACGGGATCGAAGGCGCGCTGCAGGAAGGTGGAGTAAATGGCGCACACAGGCCGATAGCCGCGGGTGGCCATGCCGGCCGCGAAAACCACCGCGTGCTCCTCGGCAATGCCCACGTCGAAGTAGCGCTTGGGATGCCGGGCGCGAAAAAGATCGAGGCCGGTGCCGTTGGGCATGGCCGCGGTAATGGCCACAATGCGCTCGTCTTTGGCGGCAAGGTCCGCCAGCGTCGTGGCGAAAACCTCGGAATACGTGGGCCGGCCCGAGGCCGCGGTCATGCCCGTCTCCGGGTCGTAAGGGCCCAGGCCATGAAACTTCTTTTGTCCGTCGAGCGCCGGCTGAAAACCGCGCCCCTTCTGCGTCAGCACGTGCAGCAGCACGGGATGGTCGGCGGCTTTGAGGAATTTGAAGCTCTCCACCAGCAGCGGAAGGTTGTGCCCGTCAATGGGACCAAAATACTCCAGCCCGAATTCCTCGAACAGAATCGAGGGCCACAACATGCTTTTGGCCGCTTCTTCGGCCCGGCGCGCCACCTTCACCGCCGTCTTGCCGGCAAAGCGCTCCAGCAGTCTGGTGGCCTTGTCGTGCAGTTGCTGGTAGTGCTCGTTGGTGACAATGCGGTGCAGGTAACGGGCGATGGCGCCCACGTTGCGGTCAATTGACCACTCGTTGTCGTTGAGCACCACGATCATCCGCTTGGTTTGCTCGGCAATGTTGTTGAGCGCCTCGAATGAGATTCCGTTGGTGAAGGCGGCGTCACCCGCCACCGCCACCACGTGTTCGCTGCTTCCGGCCATGTCGCGGGCTACGGCCATGCCCAAGGCCGCCGAGAGCGCCGTCCCGGCGTGACCGGCGCCGTAGCAGTCGTGTTCGCTTTCGGTGCGCAGCATAAAGCCGTTCAACCCGCCCGGCTGGCGGATGGTGTGGAACCGGTCCAGACGGCCGGTAAGCATTTTGTGCACGTAGGCCTGATGGCTGACGTCGAAAAGAATCTTGTCCTCGGGCGTGTTGAAAACCGCGTGCAGAGCAATCGTCAGCTCCACCACCCCCAGGTTCGGCCCCAGATGGCCTCCGGTTTTCGACAGGGTTTGAATCAGGCAAGCGCGAATTTCTTCAGCAAGTTCGGCCATTTGCCCGTAATTCAGTGTTTTTACGTCGGCGGGCGATTGGATGGACTCCAGCAGTGCTCCCATGTACGTCCTTCCCCCGGGAAGATTAGCCGGGAATCCAGGGAGAGTACCCCTCGGCGGCAACGCCAAACCCCCTCAAAAAGGAGGTTTTTGGCTCCAAATTGTCAACTTCCAGTATACCCGTGCGGCGGAGTCTTCGCCCCTGACGCGAAACCGCAAAACGGTCTCGCCGGACGCCGCAATCCCCCACATCCTGCGCGCCCTGCGGAAAGCGCCGGGGCGCGAAGCCGGCCGGGTGCTTCCACCTTCAGGGTCGCTCCGAACCTTTGGACGCGTCGAATGAGGCTGAAGTTGACCGGACAGCCATTCGAGCACCGCGATCTGCACCCACCCATTGCGCGCCATTTGCGCCCAGCGCCCGTGAGCGCAAGCGATCGAAACCCGGTCGGGCCCGGCGACTCCATTCAAGGGGCTCATCCAGCGGCCTGGACGCGGAGACTTACGCTTAACTTTTCTTCGAGGTAACCGCGGAGAACGCCGTCACCAGCTGCGCAACCCGTTTGCTTCCGCAATGAGGGCACGTCACGTCGTTCTTTTCGCGATCCGACATGTGGAGCGTGCGGGTGAACTCCTTCTGGCAATCTTCGCAGTGAAAGATGTATTCCGACATGGCAGCTTCTCCAGCCAGCATCATACCGCCATTTGCGCTTGCCGGGAATTCGAGGAGCGATTCGAGCGCGCTCCGGGCGCGGCTGACGGCAATCGCAAAGCTGTACGATGGGCTCATGGGTCTTTCTGTTCGAACCGGCGATGGAGGGGGTGGTCGAAGTGGCGCGGAGGCGAAGAGTTTTCCTTATTGGCGCGATGGTGGCGGGACTGCTGGCGGCTGGCGGGTCGCAGCGCGCCTGCGCTCAGCTCCTCGAGCCGGGCGCACCCGCGCAAGCGCCCAATCCATTGACCGACTCCACGGTCAACCCCGGTAAAATGCTGCTTTTCGATTTGGAGGCGCGCTTCGCCAAGGATGTCGCCGCACGGGGCGGTGCGGGCTTTGCCTCCTGGTTCGCCGACGATGGCGTGCTTCTGGGCAATGGCGCCGCGCCCATCGTCGGCAAGGTGGCCATCGAAAAATCCTCCACCTGGTCGCCCAAGGACTACCAGCTTACCTGGACTCCGACCGACGCGGTCATGGGACCGTCCGGCGACCTCGGCTATACCTGGAGCGTCTACCAGGGCCATAGCAAAGACGCCAATGGCAACGCCGTGAACACCAGCGGCCGCTTCATCACCATCTGGCGCAAAGAGCCGGACGGCTCGTGGAAAGTGGCGCTGGACGCCGGCGCGAACGCGCCTGCCGAGGCGGGGGCCTGCTGCAAGCTGCCGGCGACAAAATAGCGCCCGGTCGCTGGCGAATCCCCAGAATGCCGGGCATTACACCTCCACACCATCGATCCAAACCATCCATCGGAGCGCTTCCGGGGGCGCATTCCCCTTTGCGTATCTCTGGCTCAGCGCCTTCGCGTACCTTTTCGTAACCAATTTGGCGAAAACCTCCGTGCAAATAACTTGAGGTACTTCGGTTGTATTCCTTTGGGCACGTTTCTGCCCGAATTGTGTCAATGCCAGCTTCATGCCAACTGCACCATACTGACAAAGGGTGCGCGCGTCGTGCTGGGAATGTTGCTGTCCCAATTCGGGGAGAGCCAGGAAGTCTTTTTGCGCTCGGAATCCATGGTTTTCGATCGCAATCCGGATCCTGCTCTCGATGAACTGACGGAACTCGCCGCCGTGGTGTGCGGGGCCGACTACGCTTACCTGGGATGGATGGACCTGAGCCGCCTGTGGTTCAAGGCGCGGCACGGCTTCAAGGCCGCCGAACAGGCGCGCGCCGCCACGGCTTGCCAATGGATGCTGGAGAAGGGCGCCCCGCTTTTGATCGAAAATGCGGGCAAAGATCCCCGCTTTCCGCCCCAGGGCATTCCGCTTCCGGGAGCGCCGCCTTGCCTTTCCTACGCCGGCGTGCCTCTGGTGCGTAACACGCAGCTCGTGGTGGGCACATTGGCGGTGCTCGCGCGGAATCCAAACCAGTTTACGGCGGAGCACTTGAGGCTCCTGGAGTTTATGGGTCGCCAAGCCACGACGCGGTTCGACCTCTACAGCCGCATCCGCGCCCAGGAACAGGCGCAACGAGCTCGCCAGCGCAGCGAACGCGCCTTGGCCGTGGAACGCTGTTTTGTGGCCGCCACGCTCGACTCCATTCCCGCCCTGGTGACCGTGCTTGACACCGCGGGGCGCATCGTGCGCATGAATTTTCCCTGTGCGCAGCTGACTGGCTTGAGCCTTGCCGCATCGGTGGGCCGGCCCTTTGTCGATGAGGTCATTGAGCCCGCCGACCGCGCCTGGGCGGCGGAAAAGCTGAGTGAGGCGGCGTGCGGCCAGGTTTCCGGCCCGCACGAAACCACGTGGCGCGCCGCCGGCGGCGAAAAGCGCGTCAGTTGGACCCTCCGCCCGCTGAAAGGACCAAATGAGGAGATTCAATATCTCATCGTGAGCGGTCAGGACGTCACCGGCCAGCGACAGATGGAGATGGCGCTCCACTCCAGCGAAGCGCGCTACCGCGAGGTGGTCGAAAACAGCCTCGGTTTTGTCTTTACCTGTTCGGTCGAAGGCCGTCTGACTTCGCTCAACGCCTTTACGGCGGAGACGCTTGGCTATCGTGCCGGGGCGCTTGCGGGGCGCCTACTGGCCGAGCTCATGGAACCGGCCAGCGCCTCGGCATTCCAGGATTCCCTGCGCGCGCTGGAGACCCTGAAGGAGTGGCAGGGCGCGCTGCTGCTGCGCCGCAGCGACGGCGTGTACCGCCGCATTGCCTTCCGCAGCCGCCGCATTGAGCTGCCCGGCGAGCGTCCTTTCATTCTCACCCATGGCCTGGACCTGACCGAGCAGCACCAGGCTGAAGAGGCGCTCCATTCAGCTATGCGCCAGCGCGAGCTCATTCTCGAATCGGTCGGCGACGGCATCTACGGTATCGATCTCGAAGGCAAGCTGACCTTCATCAACGAGGCCGGAGCGCGCATCCTCGGTTACCAGCCGGAGCAGTTGTCGGGCCGCGACATCCACGAGGTCATACGCCACAGCCGCGGTGACGGAACCCGCTATTCCAAGTCGAGCAGCCCCATCCTGCAGGCCCTCCGCCGCTCGGAGCCCATCCGGATGCGGGACGAAATCTTCCGCCGCAAAGACGGCGTGGAGATTCCCGTGGAATACAGCGCCAATCCGCTGCTCGAGGAGGGCCGCGTGGCGGGCATGGTGGTGGCGTTTCAGGATGTTTCCGAGCGCCGCCGGCTGGAGAAGATGAAGGACGAGTTCATCTCCACGGTGAGCCACGAGTTGCGCACCCCGCTCACCTCGCTCCGGGCTTCGCTGGGTCTCATATCCTCGGGGTCGCTCAACCGCCGTCCAGAGAAGCAGCGCCACATGTTCGAAATGGCCATCGAGAACTGTGACCGCATTATCCGGCTGGTCAACGACATCCTCGATTTTGACCGTGTGGAGCGAGGCCGGTTGCCGATGGAGCGAAAGCCCGTGGAGGCGGTCGATTTATTACGCATGGCGGCCGCCGGAGCTCACCGCTCGGCCACTCAGGCGCAGATTGGGATCCGCATCGAGGCGCTTCCCGCCGCGGTTGTTGCCGATGAGAGGCGCATTCTCCAGGTGCTCAATGAACTGGTCACCAACGCCATCAAGTTCTCTGACCCCGGCACGAGCATCCTCCTGGCCGCGCAGCCAGCCGCATCCACCGCCGCGGGCGCCCTCGCGGTCTGCTTCATCGTCGAGGACCAGGGCTGCGGCATCGCACCGGAAAAACTGGAGCGCATCTTCGAACGCTTCCAACAGGGCGACGCCTCCGACTCCCGCGCCATGGGTGGAACCGGGCTGGGTCTCGCGCTCTGCCGCAGCATCGTCGAGCAGCATGGCGGCCACATTTGGGCGGAAAGCACACCCGGCAAAGGCAGCAAGTTCCAGTTCACCCTGCCCGCCGCTACCCTCGTCGAGGCGAAATAAGCGCCGCCGCGCATTACAGCCGTTTCACCACAGTATTTCTGGCCGAATGCGAACCTGCGTCACGAGTTCTCACTTTCGTGAACGCCGGGCACAATCCAGCGCTTCTACGTCGCTGCTCAGGAGACCTCGAGGCTTTGGAGACGGGTGGGCTGCCGTTGGGCGTCATGGAGGATGCCGTGTATCAAAGCGGCGCGGTTACACTCGCTTCCGGGGACCTGCTGGCCATCTTTACCGATGGCGTGGTTGAGGCGGAAAACGCGCAGGGCCAGGAATACAGCCAAACCCGGCTGCTCGCGGCCCTGGGGGCAAACGCCGCAGCGCCGCCGGGCATCTTGCTCAGCACGATTCTGTTCGACATCGACCGCTTCGTCGGCTCGGCGTCGCAGCATGACGACGTCACCCCCATGTTGCTCAAAGCGGCCTGACGCCGATTCCTCTAACTCCGCCCTAGTGTGGTGTCCTTCCTCATTCTTTGCAACGCAGCTCTCGCAAAGGCATCCCGCCGCGGCTAAAGCCGCGCTCCTTTTCTTGCCCTTTCAAAGCATTGCAAAATATGATGCGGGGCAGGACACTAGTGTTCGCGGCCTGAAGAAGAAGCCGAGGCATGGGCGCCCGCCGATGCGCTGGACATGGACGGGCTGGCCATCTGAGCGCCCGAATTGCCACCCATGCGGCCTTCGCCGCCCTCCTCACCGCGCCCCATTGCCGCTGGCGCAGATCCGCGCCGCATCGAAGCTACGCCTGCGAAGCTCTCACGGCCGTTTGTCCCACGCACCGCCCCAGCTTGCATATAAACAGGCGTGCTCGCTGTGCCTTTGGCCTCGGCGCGTTCCGAGAACTCCTTCAATTTGCCTAACTCATCGCGCGGAATGCCCAAACCCGCCGAATCCTTGCGGAAGACGAACGAGTTGGCCCCATTGAGTTGGGAGCGGACAAGCGGCTTCTGGTTCACCATCAGCAACCCCGGCTCACCCAGACGCGGCGGACGCACAGGCATTTTCGGAACCGTGATCGGCCCCGTCAGGCCCGCGAAACCAGCGGCATTGTTGATCCCCATCCAGCCGCCGCCGGGCATCCAGCCCCAGCCTGCGCCGGGGCAGAAGGACCACGAGCCGAAGTGGTACGGGGTCCATCCCCAGGGATACGGAGACACCCACGAATATCCCATGCCGCCATACCATGCCCACGCGCCGTTCGAATACGGATTCCAGGCGGCGCTGGCAAAGTAGGGCTGCCACATCATGCCGCACCCGCCCAGGTCGGCGAAGTCTCCGTAATACATCATGTCGTTCAGGCCATAGGCGTAGGGCGTACTGTTGAAAGCGCTCACCGTGGCCGCTCGCGCCTGATATTCATCGGAGCTTTTGTCCCAGGAGTCATACGGATCGGACGTCACCGACTTGGCCACCGTCGGCTCCGAGGAGCCGGCCATCGCGAACGTGACGGTCCGCTTATGCGCAACATCCATAAGCCCGTCGGGGCCTTTGATCTCAAGATCGCCGCCGAGCACGGCGAGTTTCGCCTCGTCTCCCTCCAATTGCAACCGGACGTGGCTGGTGGGCGGAAGCTCGAGGTTCTGTTGCCCGAAGAGGAGATTGAACTGATTCGCCGGGGTCTTCATCAGGCTGACGTACGCCATCCCCTTCAGCACGCGAACCGAAGAGAGGGTTCCGCCGTTAGCCATTCGTTCCAGGGTCGGAAACTCCACTTCGGAATCGGGCCCCAGGCGCAACGAGCTGTTGTCTTCGAATTCCACCTCGGCCACGCCGTTCCCAGTCTGCAGACGACAGTTCTCGACAATGGGAAGATTGGCGATGGCGGGCTCGAATCCGCGGCCCACGGCGCGGTCCATTTGCACCTCGCCTTTCACTTCACTCAGCCGAACAATGCGAACCTTCGAGACCGCCGGGGAAGGGGCGGCCTGTTCGCCGGACTGCGCCGTCACCGCAGGCGCCAGCAGCAGCACCGCGAGCGACGCGATTGCGATGTGAGCAGCGGAAATTTTCATCATGTCCGCCTCCTTGGTTGGAATTCTGGGCGAACCCTTACACGATTGGAGGAGCCCGGGCTGCAACCTGACCCAAGCTTGCATAAACTGTGGCCTTGATGCTAGCACGAATAAGGTAGCCGTGGCGAGCCGGAAATCCCCTTTCCTGCAAAGAGTCCTAAAAACTGCGCCGGGTTGCCTTTCCCGAGGGCCGGCTGCAACTCGGATAATCCCGGCGCTGGTCTGCGGGCTTCTAATTCCGGCATCCTGCTTCAATCCGGTTCGCCGCCTGCGCATGAGACAATGCCTTCGACAGCTTCCTTTCGCTAACCCACCCCGCGGACCGTCCATGCCTCTACCCACGCGCATCCTGAATTTCCTTTTCGGCCGGCCGCTGGCCACCAGCGAGGAGCGCGCCGAGCACATTGGTCCCGTCGCCGGCATTCCCGTCTTCGGGCTCGACGCCCTGAGCTCCGCGGCGTACGGTCCTGAAGCCGCGCTTACCCTGCTCATCCCGCTCTCGCTTACCGGCGTGCGCTACATCGTGCCGGTGAGCTTCGCCATTATCGCCCTGCTGGGCATCGTCTACCTCAGCTACCGCCAAACCATCGAGGCGTATCCGCAGGGCGGCGGGTCGTACACCGTGGCCACGGAAAATCTGGGCGCCGAAGCCGGCCTGCTGGCTGCTTCAGCGCTCATGATCGACTACATTCTCACCGCATCGGTGGGCATATCGGCCGGGGTGGGCGCACTCATTTCCGCCGTTCCCAGCCTGCAGCCGCACACCCTGGGGCTCTGCCTCGCCGTCCTGGTCCTGCTCACCCTGGTGAACATGCGCGGCGTTCACGACACCGGCGTGGTGTTCATGATTCCGACCTACCTTTTCACGGGAACGCTTCTGGTTGTCATCATCGCCGGCGCCTGGAGCGCAGTTCAAGCCGCCGGCCACCCCGTCGCCGCCACGCCGCTTCCCCTGGCGCCCGCGGCCACCGCCGCCGTGAGCTGGTGGCTGTTGCTCAAGACGTTTTCTTCCGGTTGCACCGCTATGACCGGCGTGGAAGCGGTGAGCAACGGCGTGATGGCCTTTCGCGATCCCACGCGCAAAAACGCCAAAATCACGCTCACTATCATCATCGCCCTGCTCGCCATTCTGCTGGCCGGCATCGCCCTCCTTTGCCGCGCCTATGGCATCGCCGCCACCGACCCGGGCAGCCCTGGCTATGAAAGCGTGCTCTCCATGCTGACGCGCGCGGTCATGGGCCGCGGATGGTTCTACTACGTGACCATCGCCTCGGTGCTGGTGGTGCTGGCGCTCTCCGCCAATACCGCCTTCGCCGATTTTCCCCGCCTCACCCGCGCCATCGCCCTCGATAATTACATGCCCCATGTGTTTTTGCTCCGCGGCCGCCGCCTGCTCTATTCGTGGGGGATCTATGTGCTGGTGGCGCTCACGGCGCTGCTGCTGATCTTTTTCGGCGGCGTCACCGACCGGCTCATTCCGCTCTACGCCGTCGGCGCCTTTATGGCCTTCACGCTGTCGCAGGCGGGCATGGTGATGCACTGGAGGCGCCAGGGCGAGGCGCCACTGCGCATGTTCGTCAACGGCTTCGGGGCCCTGATCACCGGCGTCACCACGCTGGTGGTCTTCGTCACCAAGTTCGTTGAAGGCGCGTGGATCACCGCGCTGCTGATTGCAGCCATGATCCTGCTCATGCGCGGCGTGAAAGCCCATTACCGCCGCGTGGCCCGCGAAATCGACCTCAATCGGCCCATCATTCCCGCCGAAGTTACCGAACCCATCGTGGTGCTGCCCATCGACCGCTGGAGCCGCATTTCAGAAAAAGCGCTTTCCTTTGCCCTCTCCATGTCCAGCGACATTCGCTGTGTCCACGTAATTACCGGCGAGACAGCGGACTCGTTTTGCGACCAGTGGGAGAACCTTATCGCCGCGCCGCTCCGCGCCTCAGGCAGGTGTGTTCCCCACCTCGTCACGCTTCGTTCGCCTTTCCGCTACGTCTTGCAACCGGTGGTGGATTACGTGCTCGAGGTGGAACGCGAAACCGGCTACCGCAAAGTTTGCGTGCTGGTGCCGGAACTGGTGGTGCGCCGCTGGTGGGAGGGCATGCTGCACAACCGCCGCTCCGACCTGCTCAAAGTCATCCTGCTCATGCGCGGCAACCGCCGCATCATCGTGGTCAATATTCCCTGGTATCTGGAACGAACTGAAGCCGCCATCGCCAGCCGTTGACGCCGACCATCGTCATGCCAATTGCGGCAAACGCACATGCAGCCTGTCGCGCAGATAGCGGATATTGACGGCGAGATTGTCATCGATGCTCCCCGTGCCGTCATTGGGCCTCGGCGCGTCGAGATCGAGCGCCACCCATCCTTTGAAATTGCGATCGCGCAGCACCTTGAGGACCGCCGGAAAATCCACTCCGCCCGAGCCCAGGTCATGATAGACGCTGGCCTTGCGAAACTCCGCCCGCGTGGGCGTCGACTTGTTGCCGCGGAACCGGGGGAAGGTGTCTTTCAGGTGCACTTCCGCGATGCGCGGAAAATAGTCGCTGATAATCTTCACCGCGTCCATGCCGCCCAGGGTCAGATGCCCGGTATCCGTCGTGAGCCACACATATTTGGAGTCGGTGAGCTCGATCACCGTGCGCACTTCATGCTCGCGCTCCATCGGTCCCCAGATATGGGGATGCGGCGCCAGCCTCACCCCGTAACCGATGGTTCGCTCTCCGATCGCGTTCAGGGTGTCGGCCAGCCGTTTGAGCTGATCCTCGCTCGGACCCCCCTCAGGCCGGCTGCCCATGTTGGTTTTCCAGTGGTCGCAGCCGCAGGGGGCGAGAAAATCGCGCGCAAAGCTCGCCATTCTCGCAATCAGTTCGGCGTTCCCTTGAGGATCGAGCCAGGGAGAGGTCCGGTTGGCCACGCCGCCCCCGGGGTGCGGGCCGTGCGGCGCCTGGCCCCAGCCTGGCGGCAGATCGCCCACGTCGATCAGCACGATCCCGGCCTCGTTGCACACTTTGCGAAGGCTCAGCGGATCGCCAAGATAAGCGCCCACTTGCCCACCGTACGGCTCGAAGCCCTGCAGACCCACGCGCGCAATGTCGGCGGCGATCTTGCCCATATCGGTCCACATGCGCAGATTTCCGTTCACCCAGTCGCCCCACAGCGCGCCGGTGATGCCGTAGCGGATGTTGGCGTCCACCGGGTCGAGAGATTGGCCCGCGGACGCCCAAGCGTTCGCCGGTCCCAGCGCCGCCACGGCCGAAGCCGCGCCGGCAAAGGCGCCCGCAGTGGCGAGAAATTCCCTGCGTGAGAAAGATTTCCCGCAAGGTGCATGGCGAGTGGTCCGGGAAAGATGCGCTGCGTGGTTGAACATGGGGAAGCCTCCGCTTGGTTTTTTCGCCCCCATCGTATCAAACGACACGGCGCCGCTGTATAGCAGCGCGCTCCGCCGCCGGGCTTCGTCAAAGCAGGGGGTAAAGGATAGTCTAGGAAGGTACCGGAAACCACTCACAGCGCCGCCCCGGAGCGAACAATCCGGACTCCGCCGGTATGCCACAGCCGTGGATCGGCAGAATGCAGCGAGGAGAGTTTTACGTTGAAACGAACGTTCTTGTTTTTGACCTTGGCCGCGCTCATGCCGTTCGCGGTTCGCGGCCAGGTCATCCCGGAAGCCACCCCAGGTCCCCCGGCGGCTGCGCCTTCATACAAATACAGAGCTTACGTCGGTTTCGCGTACAGCAGTCTGAACCAGGTAAATTTGTCCCGCTACGGTTTGATGGGGATGGAAGTCGCGGTCACGCGCGATTGGGGCAAGTATTTT